>DASXIK010000058.1:0-4807 GCA_036498025.1 Chthoniobacterales bacterium | reverse complement strand
CGGAACGCGACCTCTCGGGCGAATGGCTCGATCGCGTCACCGCGTTGCCCGGGGCGCATCTGCGCGGAGTCCATCTGCGGTTGCCCGGGTACGGCGAGGGAGGGCCCACTCTGGAAATTTTTACCTATGACTCGATGCCTGAAAGGCCGGCGGCGAAGGCCAACGAGCCTGGTTTCGCTCACCTTGCCTTTGCGGTGGATGATGTGGAGGCTGCGCTGGCAGAGGTCATTGCCGCCGGTGGAAGCTCGTTAGGCGAAGTGGCTACCTCACGAGTGGAAGGCGCCGGCATGTTGCGCGTGGTTTACGCGCGTGATCCGGAAGGAAACATCATCGAACTGCAAAGGTGGAGCTAAGGAATGCGAAAGTCGAAGAAACCGATGGTGATTGCTTTCTGGCTCATGCCGGCGAAAGCGGAACGCGAATTGTTCAGGGAAATCATCGAAATCCTGGCGAAACAGCTGAAGGCGCCAGTCTTTCAGCCGCACCTCACGCTTTTCTTGACCCGAGGCAATGCTCAATCGGCCGGGCGGATCCTGAAACGTATGAGGGCAAAGCCGTTTCAACTTTCCATCCGCGATGTGCGTTCCTCGCCAAAGTTCACCAAGACACTCTTCGTTCGTTTTCGTCCGAATGCCGCGCTGAACGAATTGGTGGCGAATATGCAACGGGCGTCCGGGGCGCGGCGTGGGCGAATCGCGGATCCGCATTTGAGCCTTTGCTACAAGAAGCTGCCGGCGCCGAGCCGGGAGCAGCTCGCCGCCATGATGCGCTTGCCCTTGACGCGAGTCCTGTTCGATTCGGTCAGGGCGGTGCGATGTGCCTGGCCGACGCAGACGGCGGAGGAGGTCAGGGCGTGGCGAACGGTGGCGCGGAAAAAATTGATTGGGTGAGGCCCCGTCGAAACCGGGTGCAGCCTTCGGAGTCCGCCGCTAGGTTTTGCCATGGAGGACATTGTAGGGATCGATCTGGGCACGACCAACTCGCTCATCGGCGTCATGGACGCGGGCTTCCCGATATTGATCGCCGATGAAGAGGGCGCTCGGTTAACGCCTTCGGTAGTTCATTTTTCCGAGGAAGGAACGGTTTACGCCGGAGCGGCGGCGTTCCGTCTGAGCGCCATCCGGCCGGAGTCCACCATCTACTCGGTCAAGCGCTTCATGGGCCGGCGCGGGGAGGAGATTACCGAAGAAGATGCGGCGGTGGCCTATCGAATCGCGCGCCGCCCGGGCCGGCCTGTCCGCTTTCCCCTCGGTTCCCGCGAGGTCACGCCGGAGGAAGTTTCCGCAGCCATCCTGAAGAAACTGAAAAGGGACGCGGAGCGGGCCATGGGGCGTGCGCTGCACCGCGCGGTCATTACGGTGCCGGCTTATTTCAACGACGCCCAGCGGAACGCCACCAAGCGAGCCGGCGAGCTGGCTGGATTCACTGTGGAAAGAATCGTGAACGAGCCGACGGCGGCGGCCCTTGCCTACGGACTCGATAAATTGAAAACGAAATCGAAGATCGCCGTCTACGATTTGGGTGGCGGCACTTTCGATATCTCGCTTTTGCAGTTGAACAACGGAGTGTTTGAAGTGCTGGCCACCAATGGCAATACGCGACTGGGAGGCGACGATATTGATCGCGCATTGCTCGATCGAGTGATGCAGCGGGCGGGCCGGGAAACGCTGCCGGAGGGCGAAAAGGCGCGACTGCGCGAAGCCGTCGTGCTGGCCAAGCATCGCCTTTCCACAGAGTCGTTGGCGCCGGTGGAAGTTCCGTTCTTCCTCGGCCAGGAGAGCCTGCGGTTGGAGCTGACGCGCGACGCGCTGGAGGAGATCGCGCGCCCCATCGTGGAAAGAACGCGCGCGAATTGCCTGCGGGCGCTGGCCGACGCCAGGCTCGCCCCTTCCGACCTCGAGGAGGTGATCCTGGTGGGCGGGGTGACGCGCATGCCCCTGGTCAGGCGTTTGGTCGCGGAGATTTTTGGGCGCGAGCCGAATCTTTCCCAAAATCCGGATGAGGCGGTGGCGGTGGGCGCGACTATCCAGGCGGGCGTCCTTGCCGGTGCGGTGCATCAGGTTGTGCTGCTGGACGTCACGCCGCTGTCGTTAGGCATTGAAACTTTTGGAGGACTCATGAATGTGATTATCCCGCGCAACACCACCATTCCCACAAGGGCCGGCGAGATGTTCACCACCGCGGTATCGGGGCAGGCGGCCGTGACCATCAAGGTTTTGCAGGGAGAACGGGAAATGGCACGGGATAATTGGAAGCTGGGCGAGTTTGCCGTCGAGTGTGAACCGGCGCCCAAAGGGATGCCGCGGTTAGGCGTGCAGTTCGAGATCGACGCCAACGGAATCCTCCATGTGCTGGCGCGCGACACCAAAACCGGGCGCGAGAAGATTGTGGAGATGCGCAGTGCCGTGGACGTTTCCGATGAAGCAGTCGAGGCCATGCTGGCGGATTCGCTGGAACACGCGTTCGAGGACGTGAACGAGCGGATTTGGACGGAGACCCGGCTCAAAGCGGAAGAGATGCTCGGGGCGGTCGATTCGGCGTTGCGCCTGGTGGGCGATGAGATTGATGCAGCGGATCGGGCGCAGATTGCTTCTTTGGTTGAGGCGGTGCGCACGGCCCTTCACACGAAGGAAGTGCCGAAATTAAAGCAGGCGAATGAAGCACTCGATGCGGCCACGCAAAATCTGGCCGCCGTCATCCTTCAGAAAGCCATGGCCGATTACAACGGGCGGGCGGCCACCACGCCGGGCAAACCTTAAGGGGTCGCCGGCGAGGGCGCAGATGCTTCCGCCGGAGAGGTTGAAGCAGAAGGCGATGCGGACCCGGCAGACGGGGCTGAACTGCCCGGCTTCGGTGACACCGACGGTGACGCCGAAGGAGTGGGTGATGCCGGATTTTGCTTGGACAAACTTTCCTCAAGCAACTTTTTCTCCTCCACAAATATCGAACCGCGTCGAGCAGCCTCTATATATTCCTTGGCGGCTTCTGTCTGGTTTTCGTCAAGCAGGAGAACGGCGGCATAAACCGCGGCATGCGGCTCATGCAATTGCGGGGCAGGAAGTTTCCTCATGACCTCAAGCCCCTCAGCCGTGCGCCCAAGCCCGTAAAGAGAGAAAGCGTAGATGATCACGCAGTTGGCGTTGTCCGGAGCCCGCTCGTAACTCTCTTTGGCCACTCGGTGGCCTTCGGCCGCATTTTGGTCGAGCAGCAGGGCGAGGCGCGCATAGTTTGCGCCCGCGTCGGCATCACCCGGCGAGACTTCGTGCAAATGCTGCATGGTCCGGTACAGATTCGGGAGATCATTGCTGGCGCGATAGATTCGGGCCAGGGCATCGTAGCCTTCCCGCCGGTTCGCTGGAGTCCGGACAACGCGCAGCCAAAGCTGCTCCGCTTCAATGGACAGGTTCCACTTGGTGGCGAGGCGCGCCAGGCTTAGCTCGCGTGACGGTTCGTCGTTAGCCGCCTTTTCCGCCGACCGCCAGAGAGCATTGAACTCAGCGTCGGCGCCCGCCTGGCGCGACTGTCTGGCGGCGTAGGCCTGGTAGGCCAGGCGAAGGAAGTCCGCTTGTCCCCATGACCCGCCCCGTGTCCAGCGTTTCAGCCGGGACCAGTTCTTCAATTCGGTGAAAGCTTCGGCCACGGAAATGGAGGGAGGCGGATTGGTCGTCAGTCCGGCCGGGAGCTTTTCATTCCACTTGATCACCTCGGAGGTCATGCCGTTGCTGTTCATCCAATCCATGAGAGCAGCGAGATCAGCGGGATTGCGCGCGGCCACCGGCTTCACGCGGTCAAGCAGGGCCAGGAATTTCTTCTCATCGAGCTTGCGATAAAAGTTCAGGCAGAGCAGATAATCGCCAAAGGTGACTTGCGGGCTCATCTGCAAATCCTGGGCGAGGACATCTGCCGTGGTGAGATCCTTGCGATCAACGGCATCGTTGAGCAGCGCGCGCAAAGCGCCGGCCCGATACTCCGGAATTTTGGTCAGGCGCGTCAGGACCGCGCGCGCTGCGTCGCTGCGTTCCTTCTCCGTCGATTTGACCTGCAGGGCGGCAAGGTTGAACTGATAAAGGTCATTTCCCGGCTCCAGTTTGGCGGCGGCGGCAAAATGTTCCAGTAACCCGGCGGCATCGCCTTCGGCCCGGGCGAGCCATCCGGCCACGACATGGTAAGCCGCCTTCTGGCGGTCGTTAGGGTCGACCCGGTCCAGGGCCTTGCGGGCCGTGTCCAGCTCGCCGAAGCGCAAGGCCGCTGAAGCGAGGTTAAGCAGGCTGTCCAGCTTTTGCGGAGTCAGGCGGGCGATCTGGGCGCGCCAGGCCACAGTGTCGATTCGATTCTGCTGCTCCGTGGCCTCCGCCAGAATGTAGAAAGCAGGAAGGGAATCCGGGTGCAGGTCCAAAGCGCGCTGCGCCTCGCGGGTGGCCCCATTATAATCGTGCTGCTGCAAAAGGGCCCCGGCATGCTTGAGAAGTTGCTGCTCGCGCCAGCTGCTGAAAAATCTGGAGGCGTAGCTGAAACAAACGACTCCGAGCACCACCACGAGGGCGATGACCGCGATGAGGGCAGCGAGCCGTTCCGGAGAAACCCGATGGCGGAAAATGCGGAAGGATTCAACTCCCGGCAGAGAGCGGACCCGCCTCTTGCGCCGGACCCGTATGAATTTCTCCGCCATCTCTGTTTCTTTGCTCGCGGCGACGCGGAATGCAACTCATCAAACGATGAAATTCCCCGGCGCGATCTACGCTTCAGCTGGTTCGGAGGCTTTCACCGTAGAGATCTGCTCGACAGAGTGCATCACTTCTTCCCGCAG
>DASXIK010000057.1:0-2996 GCA_036498025.1 Chthoniobacterales bacterium | reverse complement strand
GGCCAGCGCCCTGGCGTTGAGCACCACCTGACGCTGGTAATCCCGGAACTGGGGCTGCAGCGCTTCGTGGAAACAAACGGCCTTGGCTGCAATGACGTGCATGAGCGGGCCGCCCTGGATGCCGGGAAAAAGCATCGAATCAATTTGTTTGGCGAATTTTTCCTGACACATGACGATGCCGCCGCGCGGTCCGCGCAAGCTTTTGTGCGTCGTCGTGGTCACGAAATGGGCGTGCGGCACGGGGCTGGGATGTTGTCCGCCGGCCACCAGTCCGGCAATATGGGCCATGTCGATGAAGAGCAGCGCGCCTACCGAGTCGGCAATTTGGCGAAGTCGCGCAAAATCGAAAACCCGCGGATAAGCCGAGGCCCCCGCGGTGATCATGACCGGGCGCGCTTCCTCCGCCTGCTTCTGCAAGGCGTCGTAATCGAGCATCTCCGTTTTCTCGTCCACACCGTAATGCGTGACCTGGTAAAATTTGCCGGAGAAATTGGCCGGATGCCCATGGGTGAGATGGCCGCCGTGCGCCAGGTTCATCGTGAGAATCTTGTCGCCCAATTTGATGGCCGAAAAGTAAACCGCCATGTTGGCCTGGGCGCCGCTGTGCGGCTGAACATTGGCGTGTTCCGCGCCGAAGAGGCGCTTGGCCCGGTCGATGGCCAGCTGCTCGGCGACGTCGACATTTTCGCAGCCGCCATACCAGCGCTTCCCGGGATAGCCTTCGGCATACTTGTTCGTTAGGACGCTGCCCTGAGCCTCCATGACGGCGCGGCTGGTGAAATTCTCCGAGGCGATGAGCTCGATGTTTTCGCGCTGGCGTTTTTCCTCGGCGCTCACGACATCGAAAATTTCCGGGTCAACCCGGCGCAAGGCATCGCCGTAGATGCGCGGCGGTGATGCGGGATTGGCTGACTGGCTTGGTTGAGGAGGATCTCCCATGGATTGATACGCGGCGGTACCGGCGCGCCCCGGGCCTGGCCGGACGAGTTCACTTTGTTCTATGAAGGCGAGCACACTCGGTAAAGCGTTTTTGATGGTGCGGGCGCAAACTTCATAAACGTCGCGGCCCAGGCCGATCGGATCCGGCACATCGCGCCAAACGGTGGTGCCCGCCTCTTCGAACTCGCGCAAGAGATAGGATTTGTCGGCCCCGTGTGGGAAGAGGAGGTGAATGGTTTCCAAGTGCGCGCCGGTCATGGCAAAGATGTGGGTGGCCCGGTCAACCAGCGCGGCGGTGAGCGGCTGGCTGCGCAGGTGGCCGATGTCGACGCCCTCCGCCTGGCAAACCTGCACGGCATAGAGGCTGGGCGGCTGCCCGTGCACCGCGTGCACTCCGGCGGACGCGACTTCGATATCCTGGCGGTTGGCCACGAGGCGTTGAAAAAGCCCCTCAGCGATGGGGCTGCGGCAAATATTACCTGTGCAGACAAAGAGAACGCTTTTCACGATGAGCGCCGCCCAGCGTACGCGTGAGCAATTTAGAATCGAACAAAAGCAAGTCAACGGGCGCACCAATTCAATTGGGAAAAAGAGTTCATTTCGCCACAGATTTCCACGGATGAACAAAAGCGTGGAGGGACGAGCTCCTGCGAGCCCTTCGAACCGCCCTCCATCGTCAGTTGTGCTGTTCAAGCGCGACCCCTTTCATACAGATTTCGCCTGACTGAATTGGCGATGCCGCCCACGTGTGCTTAAGCTGCGCCCATGTCTTCCACAGGGAAACGCGCGCGCTACCGCCTCGAATGGTTTGGCCTCGTCGTGGCCACCCGGCTGGTGCCGTTGTTTTCGCGGAAAGCCTGTTTTTACCTGGCCCAGTTTCTCGGCGCGGTCATTTTCTTTCTCGACCGCCATGGCCGCAAAGTGGCGTTGAGCAATCTCGAAGTCGCTTTTGGTTCGGAGTTGTCCTCCGGCGCGCGCAAAAGAATTGCGCGGGAATCATTTCAGCATTTCGCCCGCACCATGCTTGACCTTCTGTGGAGTCCGCGCCTCACGCCCGAAAATTATTCGCGATACGTCGAGTTCGAAAATTTCGAGGAGATCGCGCGCGCCACCGGTCCGGAGCGCAACTTCATCATGGCCTGTTATCATTACAGCAATTTTGAGTGGCTCAGCATCGCGGGCGGCTATGCCGGGATCATCGGCACCATTATCTCGCAAGAGTTTAAGAACGAGTTGCTCACTCCGATTTTTAAAGCCATTCGGGAGGGTCCCGGCCATGAATTTGTGCCCCGTGATCGCGGTCTGGTGCGGCTTTACAAAGCCGTCCGCCGAAAGCGCACGGCCGCCTTGCTGGCCGACTTGACCATTCCGCCGGGCTGGGGCGCCGTGGCTATCGATTGCTTCGGACTCAAGACCAGTGTGACCTCGGCGCATGCCTGGCTGCACGAGCGCACCGGCGTTCCCATTATTCCGGCGCATTGCCAGCCCCTGCCGCAAGGCCGTTACCGCGTGGTCTTCCATCCGCAAATTCGGAGCGAGCCTGGCATGACGCATCAGCAGATTGCCCAGGCTTGCTGGGACTCGTTTGAACCGTGGGTGCGGAAGGATCCGGCACCGTGGCTTTGGATGTACAAGCACTGGCGCTACCGGCCGGTGAATGCGGAACGTCCGTATCCTTTCTACGCGCACATTCTCGAGAAATTCGATGAACTCCTGGAGGAGCAACGCGCCGCCAGGAGCGCCGGCGCCTGACGCCCTCGCCCAGGGGTGCTCCAGGTGACCAGCGCCTCCATGGTTGACAAAAACGCCCGTCGCTCGTCCAATACCCCTATGCGAACTCTCTCTCGATTCCTCTTTTGCAGCGGCCTGCTGGCCCTTCCCTTCCTGACCAGCTGCTCCACGGGACCATTGGCTTCTCGCGGCGGCGGAAATTATCACGTGACGGCCTACAAGCCGAACGATCCTTCGAAGGTGCGCGTCAAAGTCTCACTCTCGAAAGAGAATATCTACGTCATGGAGGGCGATCGGTGCCTGATGGCGGTGGCCTGCTCGGTGGG
>DASXIK010000056.1:0-3868 GCA_036498025.1 Chthoniobacterales bacterium | reverse complement strand
ACTGAGGGGCCCGTTCGACCCGAGTTTCTCCCGGCGTTGTCCGTGCTTCCGCCGGGCGCGCGCAATTTGATGACCCCGGCCGGGGCCGAACGTCTCCGGGCCGAGCTTGAGCGCCTCGTACAAGACGAAAGACCCCGGCTGCTGGCAGTGTCCGATGATCCGGAAGCCCAGGGTCGCCTCGGAAAAATCGACCAGCGGATTTTTCAGCTCGAGCAAAGTCTGCAAACGGCGGAAGTCGTCAAAGCGCCGGAAGGTCCGGCCACGACGGTGACCTTCGGGAGCACAGTGGTCGTCCGCGGACCCGACGGGGAGGAGACGTTTCGCATCGTGGGTGTGGACGAGACCGATCATGCGCGCGGGTGCATCAGCTGGCTGTCGCCTGTGGCCCGCGCCCTGATGAACGCCAAAGTGGGGCAACAGGTGCGATTCAAGTATCCCTGCGGCGAGGAGAATTTGGAAGTGATCGCCCTTACTTACGAGTCGTAGTTGGCGGCAATCCGGCGCGGCCGATCGGGGCCGCCGGCTGGTTATCCCTCCTGGTTGAAAAGGGAGCGACCGAAGACGATCTTTCCTTTTCGATGGAACCGATCCGCAAAATTCGTCTTCGCTGGGTGCACGGCGCGCTCAGCGATGTGAGTTATCAGCTCACGCGCTTTCAATTTTCCCGGCACGCACCGCATGCCTGGCAACCGGCCATCAACGCCTACCGTTGCGAACGCTGCATCCTCATCTGTGTGGAACTCGCCGGGGTCACGCGCGCGGACATTGATTTGCGCATCGAACCACGCCGGGTCTGGCTGCGCGGCGAGCGCTCCAACCCCGAGCCGCCGAATGAGGCGGGACAGGTCCAGCAAATGATCGCCATGGAGATTGATTACGGGCCCTTTGTGCGCGCGGTGGATCTCCCGGCGGAGGTCGAGGTGGAGAGCGCCACCGCCACGCAGGAGAACGGTTTTCTCTGGATCAGTTTGCCACTGAAGGAAGAATCATGAGCGCGGAAATTCTCCGAACGTTGCAAAACAGCCCGGGCGGCGACCCGACGCAGGCGGGCGTCGACGCCTCCGGCCTGGCCGAACCCGTGCGCATGCCGAACATCCCCGACCTTCTCTCCATTCTGCCGATCCGCGGTTTCGTCATTTTTCCCGGAACGGTGGCGCCGCTCAACGTCCGCCGGGCCGGCTCGATCAAGCTGCTCGATGAGACTCTGCCGCAGAGCAAGGTGATCGGGATTGTGTCCCAGCGCGATGAGCAGAAGGAGGATCCGGCTGCGCAGGATCTTTACGAAGTGGGCACGGCCGCCATTGTCCTGAAAATGCTGCGGCAGAGCGACGATCATGTCATCGCCCTCGTGCAGGGCCTGCGCCGCTTTTCCCTGCGCAAAATTGTGGCCACGGAGCCATTCATTCGCGCCGAGGTGGCCTTGCTGGAATCGAAAAAGCCGGCGGAAAGCAAGGAATGGGAAGCGGCCTTTCGCAACCTGCGGGAATCCGCGGCGCACTTGCTCGACCTGACGCCGGACGCTCCCGAACAGTCCGGCACGCTCGTGCGCACCATCGATAACCCGGAGCAACTGGTCGATTTTCTGGCGCCCAATCTAAATGTCAACGTGGCCCAGAAGCAGGCCATCCTGGAGGAACTCGATCTGGAAAAGCGTTTGCACGCCGTGCAAACCCACATCTCCTCACAACTCGAGATCGTTCAGATCCAGCAAAAACTGCAGAAGGATGTGCAATCGCAATTTTCCGATGCGCAACGCCGCGCTTACTTGCGCGAACAGGTCAAAGCCATCCAGCGCGAACTGGGAGAAGGCGAGACCGGAGCGGACGCGCAGGTGGCGCAACTGCGCACTCGCCTGGAAGAAGCGAAGCCACCGGCCGAAGTGCTCGCTCAAGCCGAGCGCGAGCTCAAGCGACTCGATTTTATTTCACCAGCCAGCCCGGAGTATTCCGTGATTGTCAGTTATATCGAAACCATCGCGGAACTGCCCTGGTCGAAAACCAGCGAGGACAATCTCGATCTCGACCAAGCCCAAAAGATTCTGGATCGCGACCATTACGACCTCGAGAAAATCAAGCGGCGTCTCCTCGAATTTCTGGCGGTGCGCAAGCTCAATCCGCAGGGGCACGGCCCCATTCTGTGCTTTCTCGGCCCGCCCGGGGTGGGCAAGACCAGCCTCGGCCAGTCGGTAGCGGACGCCCTGGGTCGCAAGTTTGTCCGCATTAGCCTGGGCGGAATCCGCGACGAAGCAGAGATTCGCGGACATCGCCGCACTTACATCGGATCGATGCCGGGCCGCATCATCCAAGAATTGCGCCGGGCAGGAACGCGCAACCCGGTCTTCATGCTGGATGAGATCGACAAAATTGGCGCCGATTTTCGGGGCGACCCGGCGAGCGCTTTGCTCGAAGTCCTCGATCCGCGACAGAACTTCGCCTTCGTCGATCGCTACCTGGATGTGCCTTTCGATCTTTCGCAGGTCATTTTCATCGCCACGGCCAACTACATCGAAGGCGTGCCTGAGCCGATGCGCGACCGCATGGAGCTTATCTCCCTGGCCGGTTACACGGAGCGCGAGAAACTGGAGATCGCCAAGCGTTATCTCGTTAGGCGACAGGCCGACGAAAACGGACTGCGGCCGGAGCAATGCCAATGGCAGGATGATGCGCTGCGGCGGATCATCAATGATTACACACACGAAGCGGGAGTGCGCGAGCTGGAGCGGCAGATTGCCGCGGTCTGTCGCCGCGTGGCCGCGAAATGTGCGCGCGGCGAATGCCAGGATGTAACGGTCACACCTGAGTTCGTGGCCCAGACGCTCGGACCGGCGCATTATGTGCGCGAGACCAGGCTGCAAACGAGCAAACCGGGGGTGGCCACCGGTCTGGCTTACACGCCCATGGGCGGCGAGGTTCTTTATATTGAGGCGACGCGTTATCCGGGAAAAGGAAATGTCACGCTCACCGGTCAAATCGGGAGCGTGATGAAGGAATCCGCCCAGGCTGCTCTTAGTTTGGTGCGCAGCCGCGATGGCCAGGTCGGCGCGAAAACGGAGGATTTTCTCAACTCCGATATCCACGTGCATGTGCCCGCCGGGGCGGTGCCGAAGGATGGTCCCTCCGCGGGAGTCGCCATGTTTACCGCGCTGGCCTCGCTCTTCAGCAATACGGCCGTGCGTTCCGATGTGGCCATGACCGGCGAGATTACCCTGCGCGGTCAGGTTCTGCCGATCGGCGGATTGAAAGAGAAAAGCCTCGCAGCCATGCGTGCCGGAATCACCACGGTCATCATTCCAAAGCTGAATGAGAAGGACCTGGTGGATGTGCCGGAAGAGGCGAAACAGAAATTGAAATTCGTTCCGGTCGAAAATGTGGACGAAGTGTTGGCCGTCGCGCTCGAGAAAAGCGATGGGGCGCCCGCCGCGCGTCTGTAGGGGACCAGAGGAAGCGGCCGTTACCTATAGGATCGGAAGCAATCTGCTTCCCCTACAGAAAAGGGGCGGGCAGACTGTGCGCATGTTTCCCATACTTTTTGTGGCGCTCGCCTCGTGTTCTCTGGCGCTCCCCCTGTTTGCACAGAGTGTGTCACTAGCGTCAGCGAGGTTCGATGTCATTGTCAGAGGCGGCACCGTTTACGATGGATCAGGTGATCCAGGGCGCCAGGCCGATGTGGCCATTCGCGGCGATCGCATTGCCGGGGTGGGTGATTTCGGAAACGCCGTGGCCAAGAACGTGGTGGATGCCAGCGGCCTGGCGGTCGCTCCCGGCTTCATCAATATGCTCTCCTGGTCGACGGATTCGCTCATTCAGGATGGGCGTTCGCAAAGCGAAATCCGGCAGGGCGTAACCACGGAAATCATGGGCGAAGGCGA
>DASXIK010000055.1:0-3150 GCA_036498025.1 Chthoniobacterales bacterium | reverse complement strand
TCCTCGAGTTGGTATTGGAAAAAGGCGAGGAGCGCACCGACCGCACAGGCGTCGGCACTCTTTCCGTTTTCGGCGCGCAAGCCCGCTTTGATCTGCGCAACACCTTCCCCCTGCTCACCACCAAGAAGCTCCATCTTAAGTCGATCATTTACGAATTGCTTTGGTTTCTGCGCGGCGACACCAACGTGCGCTATCTGAACGAGCACGGGGTCACCATCTGGGACGAATGGGCTAACGAACAGGGCGACCTCGGGCGAGTTTACGGGGCGCAGTGGCGCGACTGGCGCGGTGGAAACGGCGTGCACGTGGATCAGATTGAGAAAGTTGTCTCGCAAATCCAGTCCAGCCCGGACAGCCGGCGCCTGATCGTGAGCGCTTGGAATCCGGCGGAGATTGAGCAAATGGCGCTGCCGCCGTGCCATGTTCTCTTTCAGTTTTACGTGCAGAACGATGAGTTGAGCTGCCAGCTTTATCAGCGCAGCGCCGATCTCTTTCTCGGCGTGCCTTTCAACATCGCGTCGTACGCACTGCTCACGCTCATGGTGGCCGAGGTGACCAATCTTCGGCCGGGCGACTTCGTGCACACCTTTGGCGATCTCCATCTCTATAAGAACCATCTCGAGCAGGCCCGCGAACAATTGACGCGCGAGTGTCGTCCGCTCCCGCAAATGCGATTGAATCCGGCGGTCAAAAACATCCACGACTTCAAGTTCGAAGACTTCCAGCTAATCGGCTACGACCCGCACCCGTCGATCAAAGCGCCGATCGCGGTCTGATTTTGCTTCTGGGGAGCGCTCGCGCCTCGCGTGCTGGCGATGGCGCCCTCGCCATCGCGAACTTTATTCTCTCAGATGCTTTTGGCGAGGCGCCAAAACCAGCACGCGAGGGCGCGTGCGCTTCCCAGACGGAGAACACCCGAGGCAGAAAAAGTCGTTAAAACGGCTCGCCTAACTGGCGCTTTTTGCTGAGATCCGTCCACTCCAAGATGCTGAATCCTAAAATTTGTCTTTCCGGTTTCGCCGCACTGGCGTTCATCGACTGGCAAGTCCTTTGCCGACGACTTGTGAGCCGATCTCGAGAGATTTCGAACTAATCGGTGACAAGCCGCATCCCTCGATAAAAGCGCCAATCGCGGTGTGAAGAGGAGAATGACTAGACAGGATTAACGGGATTTACCGGATTCAAAGTGGGACGAGACAAAGCTCGTCCCTCCATCCACGTCCTGGACATAGAAACCTTCGTGATCTTCGTGTCCTTCGTAGTGGTAATCGGGTTCTGAACCAATCCTGTTAATCCCGCCTAAAACTTTTGGCGGGCGCGGTGGTTGAAGTATGTGTGAGGGCATTACGGGGGATTTTGGTTTCGTGGGCACTGGCCGCTTCGGTTTGTGCGCAGGGTTATGATGACACGCGAGTGGAAATCGATCTTGGGCAGCAGGCGGCTTATCTCATTCGCGGTCATCGGGTTTTGATGCAGTCGCCGATTTCGAGCGGGCGCTATGGACATCTGACCGAAGCCGGCTCGTACAAGGTGATCGAGAAAGAGAAGAATCACTTCTCGAGCATTTACGGGAAGATTGTCGACGCCACGGGGAAGACGGTGGTGGCGGATGCCGATGTCGATATGAGCGTTCCGCGTGGCGGAAAATTTATCCCGGCGCCGATGCGTTATTTCATGCGCTTTCATGCGGCCGATGGAATGCATGCCGGTTATCTGCCGGGATATCCGGCGTCGCATGGTTGTGTGCGCATGCCGGAACAGCTGGCAATTGCCTTTTTCGATCAAGTGGAAGTAGGCACACCAGTGCGCGTGTTCGGGCGGACGCCGCGTGGAAGAGGGTATGAGCAGCAATATTATGGGCGCGGCCCGCAACCTCCGGGATTTTGGCCGTGGCAGTGGGGAGGAAGGCCGTCGGAGCCGGTTTACGATCCGCGTTATCGCGGGGCACCGCCGCCGCGCTCGCCGTGGGGTTGGTAGGCGCGGAGAGCTGGAGAAATGGAGTTTTGGAGAAATGTGATGTAAGCGCCTTGCGGCGTCCTCTTACTCCATCACTCCATTACTCCATTACTCCGCCTTTGTCCGCTCGTTAGGGTTTGACATTAACGGTCGCGCTGTCTTTCGGTCGTTCGGCTTTCCAAATCGGACCGGTCTTGGCGAAGACCGGGGCTTCGCTGGCGGGATGAGCCACGGTGCTGTCGCTCAGCTTGAAGATCGGCAGAATGGGATTGTTCTTGGCGTCCTTCTCGTATTGCACGCCGTCCTTTTCGATCATCAGAAAGGCCTTGAAATCGCCACCGGGCCATTCCCCGATCAAAACTTCCATCGGATAACTTTCGCCACCGTTCACCTGGACGGGGTCGCCTCGTCCGAGGCCTTTGTACCAGTCCATTTTCGGATCCAGTTGCAGGCCGGAGGTGGCGTAAAACTGTTGCGGACCGTGACCGCTCGGATTGTTCGAGCCGCAGTCGAGCACCACCTTTCCGTTGAATCGCACAACCAGGACGTCGTCTGCCATGCCAACGAAACGGAATGTTCCGCTCTCCGTCGGTACGACGTTTCCTTTATAATGCACAACCCACATTTTGGGCTGGACGCGGCCGCCGAGCCCAAACGCGAGCGGCCCCTGGTCGGCGTTCATTTTTGGAATGTAAATCTGCGTGGTGTAAAGTGGGTTCGGGCCGACAAAATATTTTTCTAGAACAGAAGTGTTCCACGCGCTCTTGGTGACGAAGTTATAAAGTTCGTCCGAATAACCGTGGTCCTGATCGAGCTTCGACGGCTTCCCATCCTTGAACTGTTTCAGGTCGTAGAATTTCCCGACGAGCGCGCCGCCGCCTTTGGCTTCGCGAAACCCGAAGAAGGGCACGGCCGCGCCGCCCGCCCCGCTGCCGCCGCTCGTGGTCATGCCGCCGGCGTTGAAGCTCACATCGGCGCCTCCGGCTCCCGCCATCTTCACCGGGGGCGCGGCCAGTTTCGGCATGGCCGGCATTTCCGGGAGCGACACCTTGGCGACGCCGGTGCTGACGATTCGTTTGGCGATGGACGGCGCGCTCATGGTGCTTTGCTTCCTGGCCATCTGCACTTTGTGCTCGAGAGCGCGCGCGGAAGGATTGGGCGAGGGCGGCCCTCCTTTAAACGTCAATTTGCGAG
>DASXIK010000054.1:0-3718 GCA_036498025.1 Chthoniobacterales bacterium | reverse complement strand
GGGCGGTAACGGCCGAGATCGAAGCGTTTCGCCGGCGAGTAGGAGAAAATATTGTGATAGGTGCTGTCCAGATTGGGAAATTCCACTTTTGTCCCGACTTGCACAGGCAATAACGCCGGCACAAAGGCGAGATTTTTCTGTGCCACCTGTTTGGTCGGCATCGCTTTGGCAGGCGAAAAAGAGCCTTCCAGGTAGACCACTGCGAGCGGAGGATTCGTCGCCAGCACGCCACCGTTTGTCACAACCTCATAACGTTTCGTCACCACCGGAGCGGTGTGCGTCTTGGCCAATTCCACACGCCCCTCGATCGTCGCCTCAGCCAGAACGCCGCCGCTGGTTAGCGTGATGGCAAGAAGCGCCGCCCCCAGTCCCGATTTCATAGAGCCTACAGATTAGCAGTACCTGGCAATGGCCGAAAGGATTCGAAAAGCATCGGCAGGGCTACGGCGTGGCGGGCAGCGACGTGGCTACAAATCCGCGATATCACCGGGCTCGTTCACGTTGCGGAAAAATTTCTCCTCCTCCCGGGAGACGCCCACCACATGCAGCGTCTTCATTTGAATGAGCTCCTTCGTAATTGCCTGCAGCGAAAAGTTCTTGCCGCCGAGGGCTGCGACAAAATGCGAACGTGTCTCCGCCGGATAAATCGCCGCCAGCGGTTCGGCGCGATCGTCCATCACCGGCAGAACACCGCGGCCTGGCTTGATGAGATCGCACAAGGATCGCAGGTAAGCATCGCTCATGAACGGCATGTCAATCGCCAGCGTCAGCAGATGAGTCTCTTTCATGGCAGCGAGCGCGGCGGTGATGCCACTAAGCGGCCCCCGGAAGGGAGGATCGTCCGAGACAAAAACCGCATCTGCCGGCCGCCACGCGGGATCGCTCCGCGCCGAGATCAACAGTTCGGTCGGCCCCAATTTTCGCAGAGTATCAATTTGATTCTGCCAGAGCGGTCGTCCGCGCCACAACATGGTCGCCTTGTCCTGCCCCATGCGGCGCGACTCGCCGCCGGCCAGCAGGACCGCGCTAATTTTCATCCTTTCGCAGAGGCCACGTTCGCCGTGGAGCGAAGAATGCCATCGCTCAAAATCCGGGCACGTAACCCGCCGTTACCTTTCAGGAACTCCTCCGTGCCTGGCTTGACCGCGCGGTCTAACCAATAACACGGCCGACATTCCCCGGTGCCGCGAAAGCGCACGCCCTGCACTTCAAAATCCTTTCCGATCAACTCGTTCAGATCCACCCCGCGCGTAAAGACGTTCCGCCGGACCGCGGATGGCGGGCAGTGATCAATTTTCAGCGCCGCGCACAGAGCCTCGAAAACCTCGAGGGAGAAGAAGGTGACCTGCCCCTTGTAATCCTCCTGGAAATCGAAGAACCGATCGCCCTGGATGCCACGCCCCGCCACGCATTCGATGGCCGGCACTTCCACCGCCGGATATTCGTCCGGTTCCCGCCCGGTGTGTCCGAAAAAATTATGCCCGGGCGAAATGTAAAGATGACAGATTTCCACCGCCGCCATGATACCATCGCTGCGGCAGGCGTCACCAAGGCAATGAAAGAGGCACGGAAAGGCATCGGAGCCGGACAGATTATCCGGCGCCAAAAGGATGGCTCACTTGAGTTCCAGCATGACGATCTGACCATTGAGGAGCCGCTCGAAATTCGCATCGGCCGCAAGACCGTGGCCACCACCATGCGCACGCCCGGCCACGACGAGGAACTGGCCGCCGGGTTTCTCGTCTCGGAAGGTTTGGTGCGACAGCCCGGCGCGATCACGGGGTTCGCGCGCCCGGAGAAATCGCTCGATCACGACAATGTGATCAGCGCAACACTAGCCGCAGGTTTGAAGGTCAAGCTGACGTCGGCGCAGCGATTCGGGACTATCTCCACGAGCTGCGGCTTGTGCGGGAAGAACAGCATCGCCGCGATCCGGCAGAATTTTCCGGCGATCGCCTCAACAAGCAAGGCGCGAGTGAAGACGGAAACGCTGCTTACTCTCCCCGATCTCTTGCGCAACGAGCAGGGCGACTTCACCCGGACAGGCGGAATTCACGCGGCCGGTCTTTTCACCTTCGACGGCGCAGCGCAAGTCGTGCGCGAAGACATCGGTCGCCATAACGCCGTCGACAAGGTCGTTGGACGAGCCTTTCTGGACGGCTTACTGCCGCTTGGTCAGCACATTCTTTTAGTGAGCGGTCGCGCCTCTTTCGAAATTATGCAGAAAGCGCTGGCCGCGGGCATTCCCATCGTGGCCTCCGTCTCCGCGCCTTCCACCCTGGCAATGAATTTCGCGCGCGAAAGCGGCCAGACGCTCGTCGGTTTTTTGCGTCCGCCGGCGCTGAACATCTACGCGCACGCCGAAAGGCTTATCCTGGATGCGGTACTCTAATGGTAGGGACGCCGCGCTGCGGCGTCCACTCCGCGCGCATGCCGCTCGCTCGAGTTAGGCCGCCAACGGCTCGGCGCTAAACGCTGTGACATCGCCATCGCCCAGCCGGGATTTCCGCCGAAATGTGACCGGGTTCACGCCATGCCGGCGTTCGAACGCGCGCCGAAACGTATCGGCGCTGGCAAAGCCCACCGCGCTCGCCACGCTGGCGATGCTGTGACGTGAGCTGGCGAGACAACGGCGCGCTTCCTCCAGACGAATGCGCTCGACAAACGTAGCCGGAGTAGCCTTGAAGAAGCGTTTGAACAGCCGGCTAAAATGCCGCGGGCAAAGGCAGGTGCGCGACGCCAGCACTTCCACCGACAAATCATCATTCAGATGAGCCGCGATCCAGGCAGGCAACTCGGCCAGGCGATCGCTCGGAGCCGTTTCGAACTGCGAAGGATCGAGCGCCGATCCGTTTTCACCGCCCGGCCGCAGGCGCACTACCATTTCGCGAGCCACCGCCAGAGCCACGCGCGCGCCGTAGTCCTCTTCGATGAGGGCCAATGTCACTTCCATGGCGGCCGTCCCACCGCCACAGGTGGAGAATGGCCCGTCACGCAGAAATGAAGCGCTTGCATCCACTCGCAGGTTGGGAAAACGAACGGCCAGATCCTGGGCAGTCCGCCAGTGAGTGGCAATGCGGCGCCCATCGAGCAGCCGGCTTTCGGCCAGCGGATAGACACCGTTACTCACACAAACAACGCGCCGAATGCGGCTGATATTGGCCGTAAGCCAATCGGAAATGAGACGACGCGTCTCGATCGAAGCCATGCCCACTCCCCCCGGAATGATGACGGTGTCGAGCTCCGGCGTCTTGAGCAGGGTCGCTTCCGCCTGAAAAGCGACCTGCGATTGGGAAACGAAACTCTTACCTTTGACCCCGATCAGGATCGTCCGGTAACACGGCTTGCGCTCCAGCAAAACGGCGGTCGTCTGGGCAGCCGCCAGCGTTTCCAGGGGGCCACTGAGATCAAGGCTGTTGACCCCGTCATAGCCGATGATACCGACCCTCAGGGGAGCCGGCCCTCCCGGGCGGCCCATCACTTTTATTTCCGTCGTGAACACATTCTCTCTCACATAAAGGAATGCAATTTCCGCCGGAAAAGGGGCTCAAGAATTTTTCAGCGGTGGGCGCCGTAATGCGGGGTGAAGGAGCGACCGGGCTTTCAAACTCCGTCGAGCCCTAGCAACCCAAAGCCGCTGCCTAGAGCGGTTTAACCTAATATCGTAGCCGCGGGGGGAAGGTTTCCCCTCTGGGGAGCGCACGCGCCTCGCGTGCTG
>DASXIK010000053.1:0-6434 GCA_036498025.1 Chthoniobacterales bacterium | reverse complement strand
GAAAGTAATTCTTCCTGGAAAATGTCAGCCTTAACCGCGCGATTCATTCTTGCGGGAACGGCGCTCCTGTTGTGCGCCACCAGCGTTTTCGGTGGAGGCGCCTACCAAACGACCAAGGACGGCAAAGTCACGATCTGGAATGACGAGCCTAAACCCGGCGACGCCGCCACCTGGGTCGGGAGGCACGACAAGGAAGGATATGCCACCGGCTTTGGCACGCTTACCTGGTATTTGGAGCGGCGAAACCCGCCGATCATCTTTGCCCGTTACTTTGGCAACATGGTCCACGGAAAGTTCGAAGGCCCGGTCAATGCCCATTCCAAGGGGAAAACAGCCCATGCCCTGTTTACCGGCGGCGGCCGCACCAGTCCCTGGGCCCGGGGCCCGGCTCCATCGCGCAACCTCGCCGGATTGCACGCCGAGCCCACCTTGCCAGCCGATGCCGAAAGTGCCCAAGCACGCGATGAAGCGACGGCCGAAAGGACCAGACCCAAACCAAAGGTTGCGAAAACATCGGCGACTCCGCCGGTTGTAGCCCAGAAACGCGTCGAGCCCGCTCGCGTCGAGAGCCCTCCTCCGCCGCTCCCGGCTCCGCAGGCGCCGCCGCCGGCACCCCAACAAACGTCCAAATCGATGCGCGAAGCGGATGCTTCCGTGCAGTCATTGGTGGGACCGCCTTCTTCCTTGCGCAGCGTTTCCGGTGAAACCCCGGCCCCTACGCCCTTCGACCCCGATCCACCGCTGAACAGGGACGAAGTGGTCGATTTGGCGGATACCCTGGCCCGCACCCACGGCTACAACATCTCGGAATACGAACGCTCAGAGGCGCACCATTCAGAGACAGACGACACGTGGTCGATCTCCTATGAACAAAAGCCGGGCGAAGGCATGGCAGAATCCGCCAAACATTTCAGCGTAACGGTGGACGGCAAGAGCAAGAAAGCGTCAATCGTGCCGGGAAACTAGCTGCATCAATTCAGGCGGCGTCGGCAGCCGCAGAGTGTGCCGTCGCCCGCTGAAATGTCTGGGAGATTGGCCTAACTAATTCGAGAACCGCCTGCGGATACGCCCGATCCGGCCCTACAGGGATCTTCATTTTGACTTGCCTTGAACCCAAACCGGACGGAACTTTGAGACGAAATCCCCCGTGGATTTTGTTTTTTTCCAAAAGAAAATGAAAACGCTTATTTCTCAGTATTTAATTGCCGCCCTCCTCTCTGTGTTCCCGACATTCGTTTTGGCCGAAGACTTCAAGAGCGTAATCATCGCTTCGGGCAGCTCTTTCCCCGAGAGTGGTTCAATTCATATCGATAACGAGCACTCGCTGAAAATCCGCAACTTTACGCAGGAAGGCGGAAGTGTGCGGGGCTTCGTGGCTGTCAGCAAACAAAGTGGCGACCAACCGGTGAATGTTTTGGTCGCGACCATCATCGACTCGAATACGTCCGTTACCGCTCCTACTACAACTACTGGACCGACGCCGACGCCAACGCCGACCCCAACGCCAACGCCAACACCCACACCGTCGCCGACACCGACACCGACGCCGACCTCTTCGCTGGAAGTTATTAATAGCGTCGTCATCGCCGGGCCTGCTGACGTGACCGTGACATGCGGGGACGCGACCGGCAGCTGTTTCATTACCTACAAAAAAGACGATAACGACTGAACGGCAACGTCCGCGCGAAGGCAACGAGGTAGGATCTGAGAAATGAAGAGGCACACCGCGTCACTCCTGGCCGCCTCTCTTGGCGTCGCCGTTTCCTCGCTGATCGCTGCCGATATCAACAGCGTGATCATCGGGCCTGACAGTTCTCCTTTGTCACTTAACATCCCAGACCGTCACTTCCTGCGGATCCGCAATTTCACCCAGGACGGAGAAGGTAAGCGCGGCGTGGTGACGGTGACCGCCAACGGTCAAACGAACAATGTACTAACAGCCACTGTCGTCGGCACGGCGCAAAGTTCTACTAATGCGCCTGAGTCTATCGACAAGGTGGTCGTCGCCGGCCCAGCGACGGTAACGGTGGCACCTGTGCCGAACGCCACGCTGGTCATCACCTACAAGAGAGGGGCCGAGGCAACGCCGACGCCCACACCAACAGTGACACCTACAGTGACGCCGACTCCAGCAGGGACAGTTACGCCGACGCCAACGCCCTCGCCGACTCCAACACCCTCGGCGTTTCCAACACCAACGCCGTTTCCAACACCAACGCCGTTTCCAACGCCCTCGGTGACTCCAACCCCCTCACCGACTCCAACACCCTCGCCAACTCCCACACCAACGGCCACGCCCTGATGGCGGCGATTCGATTGACAACTACGATGCAGCCGTTCGGGCGGAGCAGATCTCGCGGGCCATCCCTCGCGCTTCTTCCTCGAACGCTCCGATAGAGAACGTGGCGCAGGTTTGTCGCTGACCGAGATACTCCTTGAGAAACGATTCCAGGCCGCCGCTGCGCTCGCATTGCGCCACATGCGCGAGCTGATGAATCATGACCTCGCGGTCGCCCCAGGAATCTGCGCGAATGATAATTCCGTAACCGACGGCCGCACCGCGTGAAGCCTCGGTGATAATGTGACCGCGCCGCGCTGCCTCCGCGAGCTCGGCATTCTCCGGCAAGTGGATTCGCTCAACAATGAGCACGCGCACGCGGGCACAGTCCTGCACGCCGACGCGCCGGGCATCGGAGCTGAAGGCCGGACCCAGAGGAACGCCGCAACGCAGAATCATTTCTTCCTGGGTTTTCGCCCACTCCAAGGCCAGCGGCAGAAGGTATTCGAACTTTTCCTGATCAATCATTCGCGGGGGCTGAAGAGCTGCACTCTTAAGCAGGAGTCATGCAAGGCCCCTCTGACCGAGCCTTCGCACCCGCGCGGCGCGTTGACGCGGGCAGAGCAGCGCGGTAAACGGGAGCGTGCAAAACGGCTCCGCGCGCACCACCAATTACGGTCCATGGCTGGTCGGCCTGGGTGCCGCGCTTTGGGGCACGGAAAGCGCCTGGCGCATTCCGCTCAACGAGTTGTTCGATGCGCAGGTGATCGTCTTTTGGGAGCACGTGCTCATCCTGATTATGTTTCTGCCTCTGCTGCTCGCGCGGCTCAGCGAGATCCCAAAAATCGACGGACGCACCTGGGGATTCCTGCTCTTTTCGGCATTCGCCGGCTCGGCCGTCGGCACCATTTTTTTCACCCTCGCCTTGAAAAACGGCAACCCCACCGTGGTCAACGTCATTCTCAATATTCAACCGGTGATCTCAACCCTGGGAGCGCTCATTCTGTTTCAGGATCGTCTGGGTCCGCGCTTTTTTCTCTATGCGGGCATCGCCGTGATCGCGGGAATTTTTCTCTCGGTGGAACATCCTGCGCTCATCGGCGTGTCGTTTGCGCAGGCCGGACTGAATCTCGGGACCGGTTACGCTCTGGTCTGCGCGCTTTTCTGGGGACTCTCCACCGTGGCGGGTCGCGGCGTCATGACCGGGATGTCGCTCCGGCTCGCCTCCAGTTTGCGGGTGGCCATCGGTCTCCTGTGCATGACGCTGATCCTGCTGGTCTACGGCAAATTGCAGGGCGCAGCGCTCTGGCCGGCCCCCGCCCAGGCTCAGCCCGGCCGGGCTGTTCTGCTGTTGCTTTTGCTCGCCTCAATTTCCGGCGGCTTTCCGCTGCTCATCTACTTCGAAGGCCTGCGGCGCACGCGCGCCTCCACCGCGGGCTACTTCGAAATGATGCAAACGCTGGCCGCGGTCTGCATCACCTGGGGATTCTTTCACGCAGCCCTGCATCCGCATCAGGTGGTCGCGGGATTGATCCTCATGGCCGCCGTGGCCATGGTTCAACGCGTGCAGGCGCAGGTCGAGCCCGCGCTCGCGCAAACAGGAAATAATGCCTAACTAACCAGAATTATTCGGACTCAGGTTCTCCACGCAGATCGATCTTCTCGCCGGTATCTGTGATTTTGACCACCAGTTTCGAATATTTCCATTCCCCTTCTTCTTTGGTGGCGACGGCGTAAATTTTCGCCTCACCCTTCGGTCCATGGATGGGGATGGTGATATCGCTCGTGCCTGATTCTCCCGTGACGTTGGTGCTGCCGGAGACGAACAAGCCAGCCTTGATCGGCGTGCCAATGGCCGCCTCGACGCGCGGGTCGGCCTTGGCCCGGGCCAGAGCGATCTTGTAGGCATCGGAAGATTTCATCGCGCTGAAGACGATGAGCATGATGCCAAGGATGAAGACGACGACGAGAGCAACCAGCGTCAGACAACCGGTGGGGACGAACCATTTCCAGTTTCGCTGCCACCAGTTGCGAGGCGGCGCAACCGGAGCGGGAGAAGCCTGCGGTGCAGGCAAAGGCGGCGGCGGAGGGTTCGAAGGTTCCATGACTCTAACTAACCGTGATCGCCGCGCTCTAACTTCCAGGCGGCTTGGCGCCGGGTAGACTGCCGCCGAGGCTTTGCAAAAGCGACGGAAGCAAACTCGCCAATCCCTGTTGATGGTCCGCTGAAGGATCGATCTTTCCCGCGGTGGTCAGCTTGTCGACAATCTTGGGCAGATACTGCGCCAGCATCTGCGACGCCTGCGCGGGATCGATCCCCATCTTTGAAGCGAGCGCGTTGACCTGTTCCGACCCAAGCACCTTTTGAATTTGACCGGGTGATATGGGCTGGTTTTCGTCCGTACCGACCCAGGAGGAAAAAGTATTCCCCTGGCCCGATTGCGAAAATTTGTTCATCAGGCCCTGCAGCCCGCCGCTTTGGGTGAGGACCGCTCCGACGATTCCGATGAGAGCATTGGCTCCGCCGCCCGCATCACCTTCAGTTTTCCCGGTCGCGGCACCGAGTATTGAATCGAGTAAACCCATGGTCTGGTTCCTTTCTGGTTGGTTTGTCTGTCTGGGATAAGAAATTTGCCTATGCGTCCTCCGGATTGAGAAATTTGAAAGTGAGCCCGGCCAGGAGACCGCCGGCCAAGTCGGCCACGACGTGAATCCAGATATCGGGAAGGTTGACCAGCTTCATCATCCCCGCCCCCAGCGCCACCGCCGGATTGAACGCTCCTCCGGACAGCGACCCGACAGAAAACGCGCCGACCATCACGGTCATGCCAATGGCCAGGCCATAGAAGGAGTTATTGGCCGTGTCTTTGGAGGTCGCGGAATTCAGGACCACATACGCCAGGGCGAAAGTGAAGAGAAATTCAGCCGCGAAGGCCACGGGAATATTTTTCAACTCCATGGGTGTGCCGCTCTTGCCGACAAGAAAAACGGCCACGCAAGCGGCAGCCGCCGCCGCCGCCAATTGGGCGATCCAATAGGGAACGACGTCTTTGGCTTCACAGCGCCCTCGAATAAACACGGCGAGAGTGACGGCCGGATTGAAGTGGCCACCGGAAATGTGACCACCCGCGTAAACCATGACCATCAGTGCGCCGCCGATGGCCAGGGGAGCGATGACGCCCGGGGCACCCGGGATCACCGTGCAGCCGACAGTGAGCACGAGAAAAAAGGTTCCGACGAACTCTGCAATATATTTTTTCATTTTATCTCCTCGGTTGGCCAGTGCAATGGCCGGGATCGTCAAATTATCAAAGTGATTAATGGTTAGGAAGTCATATTCTTGGAAAGGCCTGGGCGGCCAGGTTGATCGCGGTGGACGGGTCCCCGCCATTTGCTTGTTGAGGCCGGGGTCCACTGGCCGCAGGATAAACGCGGTAATCCTGACCGATCCCTGGACACCATTCACTTCACATGGACCACCATCCCAAGCATCCTCTTCTGACCCGCGCACAATTCGCCAGGCGGGTGGCCCGCCAACTTGCCATCACCCTCGTCGTCGTCGCCGCGGCCCTGGGGATCGGCGTTGTCGGCTATCATCATTTTGCAAAACTCGCATGGATCGATTCCCTGCTGAACGCTTCGATGATTTTGGGCGGGATGGGACCGGTTGACCCGCTGCCATCCCCCGAGGCCAAGTTGTTCGCCTCGGGCTACGCGCTCTTCTCCGGACTGGCCTTCATCGCCATCGCCTCTCTCCTGGTGGCTCCCTTCCTCCATCGGCTGTTGCACCGGTTTCATCTGGAGGACAAATAGCCGGGGGCGGCAGCGCCAGGAGCGGCGCGCGAGCCGCCACTCGTTCAGGGAGTAAAATCCTGGCCCTTCCGCAGCCTGGCGCAGAAAGCGGCCAGCAGACGGGCGGTGCTTTCCAGATCGCCTAACGATAATAGCTCGTTAGGCGTGTGCATATAACGCAGGGGAACGGAGAGCAGTCCCGTGGCCATTCCTCCACGGGAGAGCTGCATGGCGTTCGCGTCGGTGCCGGTGCCGCGCGCTGCCGAGGCCACCTGGTAGGGAATTTTCTCCGCCTCGGCCGCCGCCACCAGCAAATCGAAAACCCGCGGGTTGATGTTCGCCCCACGATAAATCATGGGCCCTT
>DASXIK010000052.1:0-3513 GCA_036498025.1 Chthoniobacterales bacterium | reverse complement strand
TCGCCGCGCGCGCTGATACATTTCTCCATAACAGCTTCGGGTGATGCTCGCGTCCGGCCTGCGGGAGACGACTTCAACGCTTGGAAAGAGATGTCCGGCACGCTCCAGAATGGTCGGGAGCGTTAACGGAAAATTCATCATGGTGCCGGGAGTTGTCATGCGGTTCTCCGCTTGCTGGTTCTCGAATCCTACCACTTTTCGACGCCGGCGCGATTCCCAGGCGACTTTTTCCGCCGCCTGTCCCCAAACCTTTTCTGGTTGCAAAAGGTAACGATTTTCGAGAGTATCTCCGGGACCACTGAAACGCCCCCGCCCGCGGCACGCCCACCGGTTTGCCCTCCTGGCGTTATTGGTATCTCAGTGCGCTCCGCAATCGTGTTTAGGTTCCGGACAGAAGGAGTCCCCAGGTGAAGAAGCTTTACGTCGGCAATCTCCCGTTCTCTGCATCTGAAGAGCAGTTGCAGGAGTGGTTCGGACAGGTAGGGGTCAACCCGTCCGCAATCAATTTGATTCGGGATCGGTTCACGGGCCAATCGCGGGGTTTTGCGTTCATCGAAATTACGAACGATGAAGAAGCGGATCGCGCGGTCGCCAATCTAAACGGTCAGAATTTTGGTGGCCGGAACCTGGTAGTAAATGAAGCGCGTCCCCAGACTGAGCGGTCGGGTGGCGGCGGTGGGCGCGGAGGGTATGGCGGCGGTGGCGGCGGCGGTGGCCGTGGTGGCGATCGTGGCGGCGGTGGTCGTGGCGGCGGTGGCGGGCGCGGCGGTGAGCGTGGCGACCGTGGGGACCGCGGCAACCGCTGGTAATTTTCCGATTTGTCATTGAGTCTTCCTTGACTTCGGGTGCACTATTTTTGTGCCCGAAGTCTTTTGTTTTTAGACAGCAAGCCGGCCCACAAAATTCACAGCCTTCCGGAATTTGTTCTGGCCAAGCTGCGGCCTTCCGTGTAGTATCCCCGCCAATTGGCCGTACGCTGCAATTTGAATTCATCGCAGCTCGCGTCCCCGCTCTTCGGCGCTCGCTGTCCCGCGCTCCTGCCGCCGAAACATAGCGCGGGTTGATGGGTTTGATACAACAGGCCAAGAAACTCTTTCATTCGTGGCGGCTTGGGATATACCAAGAGGTACTTGCGCAGGTTTGGCGGCAAGTGTGGGATGGCTCCTGAAGAAGTGTGGATGAACCTTAGCGTCGGCGTTAGCATCCAATTGAGGGCTGCAGTTTGAATCAACCGATGAATACGTGGCACAAACGAGATTGGAAGCAATTTTACGAACTGGCGCGCCGCCCCTGGCAACGCCATCGCCCGCCGCGGCCTGTGTACCCTTCCGGATTTAACCGGGTTTTGCCTGCCGCCGGCTTCAGCCTTTCAGAATTGGACGACGCGGGCGTGGACCTGGATATGGCCGAAAGCCTGGGGCTGCCGGTCGACGCCGGGCGCATCGGAGCCTACGGCCCGAACGTCACCGTGCTGCGCGATTTTGTGCGCTCTTCCCGCCAGCCGCTGTAGTTCCAATCGCTGACTCCTGTGCTCTCATTCATCTTTCTTTTCCCGTTGTCTTCCGCCAGGGCCAGTTTGCTTCAGAGCTTCGAGCCACCGTCGACCCGGATGGTGTCACCCGTGATCCAGCGGGCGTCTTCTGTCGCCAAGAAGGCCATGACTTTACCGATATCGTCGGGCTGGGCCACGCGCTTGAGGGCCTGAACGCCGATGGCGAATTGGCGGCCTTCAGCTGTATTCGCGAAGTTCGACATATCCGTTCTAACGATGCCCGGCGCGACGGCATTGACCCGAATGCCGCGCCGGCCAAGCGCAAACGCGAAGTGCTTCACGATTGTGTCGATGGCCCCCTTGGTCGCCGAATAAGCCGAGAGATTGCTGACAGCGGCATGGGCAGCGAGCGAGGAGACGAAGACGATGCTGCTGCCTTCGGCGAGAATCGGGAGTAATTGCTGCACGACAAAGAACGGGGCCCGGACATTGACGGCGAAGAGTTCATCGAAGTCCGTCACCGTGGTCTCTTCAATCGTCGCGGGCCGGGAGATGCCGGCATTCGCGACGAGAATGTCCAGACGTCCCCCCACTACAACGCGCGCCTCCTTGGCGAGATCGTGCGGCCCGTCCGGCAAGGCGAGGTCGGCAGAAACCGTATCGGCGCGGCCCCCGGAGGCGCGAATTTGCTCGGCCACCTGCTCAGCTTCCTTCCTTCGGCGGCCGTAGTGCACCAGAACCTGGGCACCCGCCTTGCCCAGCGCAAGAGCGGCGGCCCGCCCGATGCCGCGCGAGCCGCCCGTTACCAGTGCTGTTTTTCCTGAAAGATCTGCCATATTTACACGTCCTTTTGTCCGCCGTTTCGAAACAAACGCCATCGTTGGTCAGGCGTTCATTCCACCATCTACGGTAAGATTCGCCCCGGTAATGTAGGAGGACTCCGGGCCGGCGACAAACGCCACCAGCGCGGCGACTTCATCAACGTGCCCGTAGCGGTCGAGTGCTGTGGCGGCCTTCTGCGGCACCGCCCAATCGCCCGCGGCGGGATTCAATTCCGTGTCGATCGGACCAGGTTGCACGTTGTTGACCGTGATGCCCCGGAACCCGATCTCTCGGGCCAGCGCCTGAGTGAACATCTTGACGGCTCCATTCGTGCCCGCGTACGGCACCAGCCCGGGAGCCGCGACACGCTCACCAACGGCCGAGCCGATCATGATGACGCGGCCGCCGCTGTTCATGTGCTTCAGCGCGGCCTGCGTCGCGACGAATACTCCACGGACATTGATGGCAATCACGCGATCCATCTCTTCCAGTGTCGCCTCCTCGAACGGTTTCGGAATGGCTGTGCCGGCATTGTTCACAAGCACATCGAGCCGGCCAAGGGTCGCGACAGTTTTTTCGACTGCGGCTTCGACGGCGGCGGCATTGGCGGCGTCCGCCTGAATCGCGATCGCCCTTCGGCCGGTGCGTTCAATTTCCTTGACGAGCGACGCGGCCGCGTCGGCACCTTTCGAATAGGTGATGGCCACGTTTGCTCCGTCCGCGGCCAGGCGCTTTGCGATTGCGGCTCCAATACCACGCGAACCGCCAGTAATGAGTGCAATCTTTCCTTCAAGTTTCCTGGACATTGGCTTTCTCCTTGTCTCTGAGGGATTTCTCCCTCATACGCCAGCTGGTCCTACATGCTGAGCATGGCTAAGACATCCGGCTGGTTTGGTTACGCTCGTTTCGACATGTCTGATGCAGAGGCTATAGGGCGCGGTGTAGACTTTGTAAGCTGGGGGCAATGCCTGCCAGGCATGGGGGAGCAAATGGAATTGCGGCATCTTCGGTACTTCGTGGCGGTGGCGGAGGCGGGAAGCCTGACCGTGGCCGCGGAGCAAAAGCTGCATATGTCGCAACCGTCGTTGAGTCGGCAGATCCGTGAACTGGAAGACGAGGTCGGAGCCCAATTGCTGTCGCGCAGCCCTCGCGGCATCGAACTGACGCCGGCGGGTCGAGCCTTTCTCGATCACGCCCGC
>DASXIK010000051.1:0-5167 GCA_036498025.1 Chthoniobacterales bacterium | reverse complement strand
GAGACGCCGCGCCCGCATCCCGTTAATGAAGATACCGGGAACCTTTCCCAGCAGGTCGGCCTCAAAGCGATCGCGCAGCGCCCCGACACGCTCCTGCTCTTCGCCGATATTCCGGGCCACGATCTCCGCCGCTTTTCCCATCCCAATGATGGAAGCCACATTCTCCGTGCTGGCGCGCCGTCCGTTCTCATGCGATCCGCCGATGAGCGATGGCAGGAAGCGCGTGCCAGAACGGATATAGAGCGCGCCCACCCCTTTGGGCCCGTGAAATTTGTGCGCCGAAAGCGAAAGGAAATTGATGGCGGTCTCCTGCAGGCGCAGCGAAATCTTTCCAACCACCTGCACCGCGTCCGTGTGCAGGAAGACGCGGCGGCGCTGGCAAATCTCCGCGATCTTTTCCACGGGAAAAATCACGCCGGTTTCGTTATTCGCCCACATCACGGAAACAATGGCGGTCTCAGGCCGAATCGATTCCTCCAACTCAGCCAGATCGAGATCACCGGACGCATCCACTCCGAGAAATGTGACTTCCGCGCCGCGCTTCATCAGCTCCTGGCAATGGCGCCGCACCGCACTGTGCTCCACCGCCGTGGTCACGATGTGTTTGCCGCGCGGTTCGAATTGCAGCGCGGAATTGATGGCCGCGTTGTTCGCTTCCGTGCCCCCGCTGGTGAAAACAATCTCCGCCGGCTGACAGCCGAGCGCGCCCGCCAATTGCCCGCGCGCCTGCTCCAGGGCGCGCCGCGCTTCCGCGGCAAATTGATAGCCGCTCGAGGGATTCGCATACGAGGTGGTCAGGAAAGGCAGCATCGCCTCCACCGCCGCCGGGTCGATTTGCGTGGTCGCGTTATTGTCCAGGTAGATCATTTCCTCGATTACAAAGTAATATCCGGGCCCGGTCCACTCAACTATTGCGTCGATTTTTCCGAGCCGGCCGAAACGGGAAAACGGTCCGCCTCGCTCGCCGTCAGCTTGGAATCCCTCTTGTGCTTTTGAATGAGCATCAGGTTGCGGATGTAAATGATGGTGGGGAAAAGAAACCCGAGGATGAGCGGTATTTTTCCGATGTAGAGAGCGTAGATCAGCATCATGACGCTGCCGGCAATGCTCAAGTACCAGAACTGGACCGGGATAACGCTCTGTTTCAGGCGCTCGGAGACGTACCATTGAATGACAAACCGGCTGGCGAAAAGGAGGTTCGCCACCAGGCCAAAGATCGTCCAGAAGGTGATCTCACCCTGCAGGTTTTGCCAAAGATTGTGCCAGAAATGGGCCAAGCCATCTTCATCGCACTTCGCCGTCCATGCGGCAAGCTCGCAGGCACTAGTCTTACAGGAGGCAACAGAGGAAACTGAGAAGAATTTGTCTCTCTCCGTTCTCTCTGTTTTCTCCTGTTAGAATCGGTTAAGTTCCGCGCCAATGACTCAGCATTGGGACCTGGCCAATCCGCAATTGCGCGATCTCGCCGTTTATGAGCCCGGGAAACCGATCGAGGAAACCGCCCGCGAACTGGGCGTCGATCCATGCGACGTCATCAAGCTCGCCTCCAACGAAAATCCACTGGGGCCTTCGCCCCGGGCCATTGCGGCGGTGCGCGAGGCCATGAACAGCGCCCAGCTTTATCCCGACGGCGGCGCCTATTATCTCCGCGAAGCCCTGGCCGCGCAGCTTGGTCTGCAACGCGCCAACCTCATCATGGGCTCCGGTTCGAATGAAGTGATCGAGTTTCTCGGGCACGGTTTTCTGCGTCCCGGCGACGAGATCATCACTTCGCAATACGCGTTCATCGTTTACAAGCTGATCGCCCAGTTGTTCGGCGCGCACACCGTCGAGACCCCCAGCCCGGACTACCGATTCGACCTCGACGCCATGCTCGCGGCCATCACTCCGAAAACACGGATCATCTTTATCGCCAACCCGAACAACCCGACAGGCACGCTGGTCGCGCAGGACGCCATCGATCGTTTCATGGCGCGCGTGCCGGAGGAAATCGTCATCGTTTTCGACGAAGCCTATTTTGAATTCCTGGATGATCCACCGGACACTCTGCGCTACCTGCGCGAGGGTCGGAACGTGGTCGTGCTCCGGACATTTTCGAAGATCCATGGATTGGCCAGTCTGCGGGTCGGTTACGGCATGGCTCCGCCCGAATTGATCGCCGTTCTCCAAAAAACGAGACAACCTTTTAACGTCAACGGCATCGGCCAGATCGCCGCCCTGGCCGCCTTGCAAGACAAGGAACACCAGGCCCGGAGCAAGCAAGTGGTGGATGAAGGCCGGGCTTACCTGGAAGCGCAATTCCGCGAGCTTGGCCTTTGTTTTATGCCGAGCCATGCCAATTTCGTGACCGTGGAAGTGGGCCACGGGCCGGCTGTTTTCAAACAACTGCTCGCGTGCAAAATCATCGTTAGGCCGGTCGCGGGTTATCAACTCCCGGCCTGGGTCCGCATTTCCGTGGGCACCATGGAGCAAAATCAACAATGCATCGCCGCCTTGAGGAACGTTCTCGCGAAGAATCTGCCGGCTTGAAGCGGGGGCTGTCGCCGGGCGACACCATTGCCGCCATCTCCACGCCGCCTGGCGAAGGCGCCATCGCCCTGGTGCGCCTGAGCGGGGAAGGGGCCTTGGCCGTGGCCGACAACTTGTTTCGCGGTTCGGCTCGGCCGTCGGAGTTTCGCGCGCGCCTTCAGCATTTCGGGACGATCATGGATGGGAACACGGTGGTGGACGAAGTGCTCGTTAGCGTGCACCGCGCCCCCGCCAGTTACACGGGCGAAGATCTGGTGGAAATCAGCTGCCACGGCGGAACCCTCGTCTCCGCCAAGATCCTCGAACTCTGCCTGCGCGCCGGCGCCCGAGCGGCCCGGCCCGGCGAATTTACCGAGCGCGCTTTCTTGAACGGCAAGATGGATCTGACCCAGGCCGAGGCGGTCATCGATTTGATCCGTGCCAAAACCGATCTGGCCCTGCGCTCGGCCACGGAGCAGCTGGAAGGAAGTCTCGGGCGCAGAATCGCCGCCTTGCGCGACGAATTGATTGCCCTGAGCGCGCACGTGGAAGCTTCGCTCGATTTCGCGGACGAGGACATCGCCCCGGATGAGGGCGAGAAATTGCGTGACCGGCTCAGCGCGATTGAAAAAAACATCACCGAACTCCTGGCCACTGCGGAGGGCGGCCGGATTTTGCGCGAAGGCGTCCGCGTTGTTCTCTACGGCCCGACCAACGCCGGCAAATCGAGCCTGCTCAACCGCCTGCTCGGCTTCGATCGCGCCATTGTCAGCGAATCCCACGGCACCACTCGTGACACCGTGGAAGAAGCCATGAATCTCCGCGGCATTTCCGTCCGCCTCTTCGACACCGCGGGGCTGCGCGAAGCCATCGATGCGGTGGAGCGCGCTGGAATCGCACGCACCGAGCGCTCCCTGCAGCAGGCAGATCTGAGCCTCTTTATCGCCGACCTTAATGCCCCGCGACCGGCCGATTTCAAACCCAACCGTTCGGATCGCGCCGAATTCATTGTCCTCAACAAGAGCGATCTGCCGGAACATCCCGATTGGAAAGACACCGTCGCAGTGCGCATCTCCTGCCTGAACGGCGCCGGCTTTCCTCAATTGGAAGAGGAAATGTTCGCCCGCCTGGCCGGCGGCAATCTGCAGGCGGAAAGCGCCGTGGCCATCAATGCCCGGCACCGCGATTGCCTGCGGCGGGCTCTGGAAGCCTGCCATCGGGCGAGCGTGGCCCTAACGAACGGACTGACCGCCGATTGTTACGCGCTGGATATCAAACAGGCTCTGACCGCGGTGGGCGAGGTCATCGGGGCGGTCGATTACGAGCAGATTTTGGATTCTGTTTTCGGCCAGTTTTGCATCGGCAAATGAGTACCAACGGATTTTACCAGACAATCGTTAGGCCAATGCTTTTCCTGCGCGATGCGGAGAGCGCGCACGAATTCGCGCTGGGCTCGCTCCGGCGCGCCTCTGCCCTCCCGCCGCTGCTCGCTCTGCTCCGGCGATCTCGCCCGCCCGAGCAACCGCGCACGCTTTTTGGAGTGACATTTCCCAATCCCATTGGCCTGGCGGCCGGGTTCGACAAGAACGGCGTGGCCCTGCCCGCCCTGGCGGCGCTCGGATTTGGCTTTGTCGAACTCGGCACGGTCACGGCCAGGGCACAGCCGGGGAATCCGCGACCGCGCATGTTCCGTTACCCGAGGGAGCAGGCCCTGATCAACCGGCTCGGCTTTAATAACGACGGGGCCGACCGGGTGGCGAACCACCTCCGGCAATTGCGCGAAAGCGGACGCTGGCCCGCCATTCCCATCGGCATCAACATTGGCAAATCGAAACTCACGCCGATCGACCAGGCTCCCGCGGATTATCTGCATTCCTTTCGCCGGCTCCGAAACTTTGCCGATTACATCGTGCTCAATGTCAGTTCGCCGAACACACCCGGTTTGCGTTCGCTCCAGGCCGAGGAGCCGCTTTCCTTTCTCCTGCAGGTCGTTCAGGAGGAGAATCGCACAAACAAACCGATCGTGGTCAAAATCTCGCCGGATTTGCCAGTCGCTGATCTCGAGCAAATCGTGGCGGCCTGCGAGGCGCACCGGGTCGCTGCCATCATCGCCACGAACACCACCGTTGAACATTCCGCTTTGGCTTTGGACCGCGATGAGCAGGGCGGACTCAGTGGCCCGCCGTTGCGCGAGAGATCGACCGCTTTGATCCGCGCCATCGCCGCCCAGACTGCCATCCCGATCATCGGCTGCGGCGGAATTTGCGATGCGGAATCCGCACGCGAAAAAATGGAAGCCGGCGCCCAGCTCTTACAAATCTACACGGGTCTGGTTTACCGCGGCCCGGGCTTGATCAAGGAACTGGCTGAGGCTGTGAGGTAGATCTGGAGGGACGCGCGCCGTCGTGTCCCAAAATTTGGGCGCCGACGGCGCGGCGCCCTCCAACAAAGGATGATCTTGTCCAGCGGCGTGATCGATGGCCCCCACGCGTTCTGAAGTTTGATGATTGAAATTTCTCTGGAGCTTGCCCGCCTGCATCGCTATGCGAAGCATTGCGGGCAGGGATGTTGGTTCTTGGATTTTCTCCGAACTTAGCCGGACAATTACCCAAATAAGATTGCCCCTTGAAGCTTTCGCATAAGATTTCCAAACTCACTG
>DASXIK010000050.1:0-3585 GCA_036498025.1 Chthoniobacterales bacterium | reverse complement strand
GTGACGGTGCCGGTCGGATGCAATGCCCCTGACAGCGTCGCTGTGTCCGTAACGGTGGCGCCAAGGTGGGTGGTGTTGGGGTACGCCACCGCGGAGATCGTGGGCGAGGCGTGCGGAGTGGGAGTCGGGGTTGGTGTTGGCGTGGGCGTGACCGTTGGGGTTGGCGTGACTGTTGGGGTTGGCGTGACTGTTGGGGTCGGGGTGACGGTTTGGGTTGGCGTGACTGTTGGAGTGGGAGTGGGCGCCGCCAGGCAACCACGAAGCAGGAACACTTGGTCTGGATTCGGTGCATCGCTCCCACAGGTTGCGCCTCTTTGGGCCCAGGAAGGACAGACTCCAAAGCCGCCGCCGGGATTCTGGAAGACCGCAGCTGAGTTAGACGTTATCGACCGGTCCGACCAAGCCCATTGGCCGTTGACGGTGAAATCCATTCTCGCTTGGACCGATATCCAGTAAGTGCCTGATTCAAGCACCTGGCCGCCCGACGGCAAGGTCACCGTAATCGTGCCGGCCGTGTCCAGATCCGGAACCACGCCCAAGAACGATCCTGCAAGGGCCCCCGGTAAACCCGCGTCGTCGTTGTAGAAGAATATATTGACCGCGGGCATTGGCCCGGGGCCGTTGAAATAAAACCCTTGAGCAACGACCTGCTGGATAGTCCAGGACTCGCCGGCAGGCACGATGAAATCATCGGCCGTTTGATCGTCGAATGCGTCATGAGCCGTATCAAAGTCCTGCGAACTGCTTGCAGAGGAAGTCGCATTGTCCGTCTGGTCATAGAGGACCTGGCACCCGACGCCCGTTGGGGTTTGCTGGGCGGATAATTTGATATTGTCAGCCGCCTGTCTTTCGGTGCGCTCAGCTTGTATTCTTTCCGGTCTGTCTTGCGCGCGCGCAGAGGGTCCTGGGAAGGCGCCCAAACCGATCAAGGCCAGCGCGGCGGCGACCATGCATAAGGCGAAAGCAAGCAGGATCCGGGGATTAAAGAAGGCGGATCGGAGAGAGTGCTTTTTCATAGGCTAGGCGCGTGTCAAATCTTTGGGCGAAGGGGACATTCTGTCCGACAGGCGCCGGGAGTATTCAGAGTTACCGAGGTTATTCACATTACTCAGATTTCCGCCCTCATGTCGAGCTATTTCCTCCGCCTAAGCCGGGATATTGCCACGCCTCCATGACGGGTCAACAGCACTCCCCCAGGCGGGCACCCGTAACAAAGACCGAGAGCTTCCTCGGGGCTCTATCTTCTTTCATGCGCTTCTGGATCAGTGCAGAAAAGGGCCTATCAAACGTTCAGCAAAAATCCGCGCCGGTTTAGAGGCGCGGCGGGTGTGGATGGGGCAGAGCTAAGAAGAAGACATCATATGCCGGGCACTCTGAACACCGACGGGCGTCACAGGCCTTCTTACCGGCGCCTGGCCGCGATTTTGGTCGTGGCTTTAATCCTGCGGCTGATCTACCTCGCATGGGCGCAAGCGCACGCCTTCGGCTACCAAACCGACAGCATCGAGGCGTACGAAGTGGCCGTGCAATTCGACGCCGGTGATGAGCGGGCACGCTACCTGGGCCAGCCCAATTGCAACAGCCACGCAAAACTGCCCGGTCCGCTGTGGACGATGTTCTGCCTCGCGGGCATGAAGCTAACAGGCGGCTCGATTTCGGGGATCGTGTTCCTGATCATCCTGGCCAACATCGCGGCCATCGCGCTAACGTGGCGGCTGACTCATGATTTATGCGGCGACAGCGCCGCAGACGCCGCGGCTCTGTTCATGGCCGTTTCGCCCATGGCGGTGCATTACTCTTCCATTGTGTGGAATCCATCGCTCCTGCCGTTGTTTGGCGCCGTGATCTTTTTCTGCTTGTTTCGATGCCTTCGCAAAACACGTTCCCGGGCCATTTTTGTAGTGGCATTTCTGCTATTCATCGGTCCGCAGTTTCACTTGTCCACGCTAGCGTTGGTTGTTCCTCTCGCTGCCTTTGCCTGGCTGGCCCGGCTGAAGCCGAATTGGCGATGGTTAGTCGTGGGCATCATCGCGGCGGCGTTGTGTTATGTGCCTTACATTTTCGGCGAGATTAGTCATGACTGGGAAAACACGCGCGCGATTTTCCTCGGCGATCGACACGGATTCACTTCCGGCGCGCTCAAGGTATTTTCTTCTCCCTTCGGTTTTCTGGTCAATTATTGGGATCCGGGTTGGACTTATGCACCGGGCGATTATCAAACATTGGCGCGGCGAACGTTTGGCGGCATCATCGGGATGGCCGCAGTCAATCTCGTCTCCGCGGTTTTCGCCGCGTTGGTGGTTTTGGGTGTAATCCGATCCGCCGCGGCGCAAATGAAAGAGTCCCGCGGCGGACTACGCGAAATCATGGCGCATCCGACCGGCGTGGTGCCTGCGGCTTTTCTCCTGCTCTCGTACCTCGCCTTCAATCTTGTCGCGGGAATATCATTTCACGGACGTTATTGCCTGCTGGTGCTGCCGTTGATTTTCGCGCTGGCGGGAGTAGGCGCCATCAAATGCCTGGAGACGCCTCGCCTGCGACATGTAGGCTCTGCCCCATCCACACCCGCCGCGCCTCTCAGACGGCGCGGATTTGAGCTGAACGTTTTTTTTCGGCCGGCGTTGCTCCTGACCATCGCAGCGAACTTGTGGTTCACACCGGCGATGTGTCGTTTCGAGCGCGACCGGATTTCGTTCGGCCCGGTTTTCGTGCCAGGCTACGCCAAACTCGAATCCGTTTATCAGCAGCTGAAGCCTCGCGCACCCGACCGGTTGGTCGAAATCCGTGACGACGCCTACATGGCATCGTTCCCACTCCTCGACTCCAACAAGATTTACCTGCACTCCGGCTTGGTCCGCCGTTACGTGCGTGCGCGCGAAGCATATTTAACGGCCGCCGGGAAAAAATTCAGCCAGGTAAACGTGTTTGAACTTCGCACCGCAAATCTCGTGGAAGCTACGGACCCTGCTGTCGCTTTTTATGGGAACGGAATCGCGCTCGTCGCCGTGCCGTAAATAAAACGGTTCGGCCTGCCGTGAAACGATTGTAGCGTCCCAAACTCGCATCGGCGCCAATCGTCGTCGAAACCCGGATGCGTCACGAGAATTCCATTGGGAGCCTGCAGGCAGGCGGCGAATTTTGGAAAGAGTTGCGGGTACTCTGCCCACTTGTTGAAATCGTAAATTCCGGCAAACCCGATGTTCGTGGCGAGGTCGTGTTCCCGGAGCTTTTTGTTCAACCGGGCTCCGAACACGCCGATCAGCATGGCCTTGAGCCACGGCAGCCCTTGGCGTCGCAATTCCGCCATGGCCATCCACGAATTGCGGATGTAGGGCCGCTGACCGAAGGGCAACCGCTGCACGAAATCGATCAGGACATCCATCACCACCGGCAGTTGGTGCACGTGGAGATGGCTGTCAATAAAATCGGGCGAGTGCCCGGATGTTTTGACGAACAGCTCGTACTGGGCGGCAAGAATCTCAAGCACTTCCTGGCGTGATAGCTGACGAAGCATGGCCCGACGAACAAGAGTTTTGAACTCCGGCAGGCGTGTTTGTGTGACAGACGCGGAGTGAGGCGGACTCT
>DASXIK010000049.1:0-5208 GCA_036498025.1 Chthoniobacterales bacterium | reverse complement strand
AGACCGGGGAGGAGATAGGTGGGTTTCACCTCTTTGCGTTTGGACCAATCGTGATAGGTGTGGCATTCGAAGCAACGTGATTCCGCGTGGTCCGGTCCGGGGGCGTGGCAGGTTTCGCAGTTCGCGAGCGGCGGAACGAGGACGTCGCTGGTTTCCTTGCTGGTGAGCGCGCCGGGATGGCAGCCGACGCAGGAGAAGCCGCGGTGGGCGTCGTGATCGAAACGCGCGTGAGGCATCCAGCGCTCGGTGAGATTGGCTCCGGCAACGTGGGGCAGGGAAGCGCCCTTCACCACTTGCAGCGTGTGACATTGTTTGCAGGTCTTGCGCCACAAGAGCTCTTCGGCGTCAGCCGTTCGTTCGGCAACCCACTGGGACGGAGTCAGGATGCGCACTTCGGGCGGAAGCGGCTTCCCCGTCAAATCACGTTGCGGGTCCCGCACCACGCGGACGTCTGCTGGATGAGCGGCGATGTATTCCTGCAGTTTCTTCAGTAGAAATGCGTGAACGACGTCCGGCTTGTCGTGTGGCACGCCGACATCCAAGCGCTTGTCGAACGTTAGCAGGTGGCACGCAGCGCAGGCAGTGGAGAATTTCACCGGCGCCATGTATGCGCGCCCCATCGTGTGACGCGGCTGCAGCGGTTCGGGTGTTACCAGGAGCAAGACATCTTTAGTGTCGTAGGTGACTTTCGCGTCCACGTAATTTGCGTCGGCGTAGGGCCACTGCGCTTTGAGGGCTTCCGGCCGGTGGCAATCCGCGCACTCCATCTGGACGAGTGGCCCGTTGGGGCCGCGGCGGATGGGCTTCATGTGGATCGAATGATTCAGCAGGATTGTGCCGGGATCTTTGAAATTCTTGCGGAGGGCAGCGATTTCCGGGTGGCCGTCTTCAAGCGTGCGGATATTGGTGGCGTAAAGCGTGTTGCCTGCGGAAACTTTCAGGTGCGAGTGGCACTCCGAGCAGCTGATGTTGCTTCCAGCGACGATGTTCACGCGGCCGCGATGCTCGACGTGGCAGGTAGCGCAGTTGGGCACTTCGGCGCGGACCTGGTTTTCATGGTGCTTGGGGCCGTCGTGGCAGGAGAGGCAAGCGGTGTCGGCGGCTTTAGCGGAGAATTCACCGGCTCTTTCGACGTGGCAGGCAGCGCACTGTTTTTCGAGGACGGCGTGCGCGCCGCTCATGCGGCCGCTGGAGTAGACGTGCGGGTCGCGGACAATTGCCTGCCAGGCAAGCCAACCGAGCGCCAGTAACGGAGCGAGGATAACGAGAAACAGGCGAACGCGCTTAAAGAGCGTCGGTCGCTTGAAATAGTTCAAGTCGATTCGCTGAGCGACGGTTTTGGTTGTGCGCGTTCTGGCCAATTTCTGCTCCGAACTACCTCACGCGAACCATTTAATATCGCAACGCCATGACAGCGTGAACGGCGCCCAACAAAATTAGCGCCAACGAAATCGGAATGTGCACCAGCAGCCAACCGTGCAGCCAGCGGTGCAGCCGCTCCTGGTGCATCAACTGCCGGGCTTCATCGCAGATGTCCAGGAGATCGTCGAGTGCAGCGTGCGCCACGGGAGGCATTAGCTGGCGTACGGAAGCGAAAGCCTTCTTGGCCCTTTCGGGATTGCCCAGGCACTGCCACTGCCACGCGGGCGCTTCGAGAAACGCGCGGACTTCGGAAAAGTAAAAGATGCGTAGCGGCCGGCTTTCTTCCTCGGTGAGAAGAACGATTTCCGGGGCCATCGCCACGGCGCTGGCTCCCGCACTGACTCCAGCGGAGGTGCGCAAGGGAACAGCCGAGGCCGCGATCGGGCGCAAAGCCGTGAAGCCCCCCGCCCGCGGGCCTTCATCAATTTCCCTGACCAATCCGAGGCGCCCGCAGACGCTTTCGATCACCTGGTCGGCTTCCATGCGTAAGGCTTTGCGGACGTTGCCGACCTCGTCGAAGATGGTTTCGAGGGGCACATCGCGGGTCATTATGCTCGGAATATAGTTTTGCAAAACCGCGCCATACACGCCGCTCGCCACGGTGATGATCGTCAGCCACATCAAAACGCACGTGAGCGCGCCTCCGAAGTGGAATCCTCCGTGGAACAGAATCATTGGCAGGCTCAGCAATCCCAGCCACAGATGTCCCCGCATCCATGCTTTCGCGCGGCCCACCCGCCACGTAGGTACGCGTTTTCTTGCGCCCAGAAGAGCGGCAAATATCATGAACGCGAAGCCCACAATGCCGAAGACCAGGCCCATGAAGCTGCTGCCGCTGGGGCCAGTTGCCGATGCAGAAGCATAGATGACGTAGGCGACAGCACTGATCGCAAAAAGTGCCAGGGACCCCATCGCCCAGCCGCGTTGTGTCCGATCCATCCTCATCGCTTCGCGCTCATCTGGAGCTGTCCTGGCGGAGTATCTGTCCGAAGAATTTCCGGGGATCCACGCGATGAGCGGCATCGTGCGGACAGGCATATACGCAACTCGGCTCCTTCAGGTGCGTACACAGATCGCAAGACGTCGCCTTTTGCTTCACGACGGCCTTTTTGCGGCCGGGATTTTCGGGGTCCTCGGCGAGCACTTCAAACGGATGCAAATTAATATTGCCGTAGGGACAATTCCGGGCGCACAGGCCGCAGCCGATGCACCAGTCTTCAATAATCACCTCCAGCGAATTGCGGCGGCGGATGGCGCCGACCGGGCAGCCAACCATGCAAAGAGGATCGCGGCACTGGCGGCAGGAGGTGGCGACGAGATAGTTTTCGAACCGCAGACCGTCCCGAACGAGCCGGGTCACTCCATCATGCGCATCGGCGCAGGCGTTCACGCAGGCGTCGCAACGCGTGCAGTTTTCCAGGTCGAGAATCAGCAAGCTCTGCGCTTCCATTAGCCCCTGGGAAAGGAATTGATCGAGCGGAACGTGCTCCATCATTTTCAGGCGTTGTTCGTTGGCGGCCCGGCGCTCCGCGGCCATTTTTTCCAGTCCCGCGCGAACATTGGGGAAGTCCTTCACCATCTGCCGAAAATCGTCGCCAGGGATTTTGACCAATTCCACGTGGTCCAGGGCGGTGCACGTGGCCGTGCGGAAGCCGCCGCCCAGGGGGCCGATTTCGCCGAAGTAATCGCCACGAGAGAGGTAAGCGAGGACAAGTTCTCCGCCGGGATACTCTTCCGTGATTTTCACGAAGCCGATGCGCACCAGAAAAAAACTGTCGGCCGCGTCGCCCTGGCGCGCGATGACCTGCCCGGGAGCGTACCGGATCAACTCGACGCTTTCTTTCAGATGAGCTATGAATTCGGGGGAAAGTTCCGCGAACATCGGCACGCCGCGCAGATGGTCTTCGAGAGCTTGCCGGCGGTAATTCTGGTCGATCTGCGCGCGAAACGTCTTGTTCTTCAGCATGATGTCGATGACGTTGCGCAGCATTTCGAAAGCAACGACATCGGTCTCCGCGCGGACGGTGGCGGAGCGCGGGTAGAAATTCAAACAAGTCATCTCTCCAAAGAGAGCGCCGGGCCCGAGTTCAGCGACTGGATTTCCGTAGGAGAGGTCCACGGAGGCGTCGATAGGAATGATGCGGTCGCGAGTTTCTTCCGCGCGTTTGTCCTCTTCACGAGCCACGAGCGAGCTCTTCAGTTTCTTGAAAAGCCCGATGGCGCCGCCTTCGGTTTTTACGTGGGCAATCGGGGTGGAAATGGAGACTTTGGCCTGGCCCTCCAGGATGTAGAAGGCTGTCGAGCCGAAGTCACCCTCGCGGCAGATGACGTCACCCCGGTGGAACCGACGTTTCACGATCGCACCGCGATTCAGTTCAAGGAACGTTCCGGAAACGCCAGCAAAAACTGGGAGCTTATGCAGTTCTTCGGCAGTTAACGCGGCGTCAGCACCTAGGGCGATAGCTGTGCCGGCAACCCCCTTGTTGGTGAGAGCCCCGGTTGGACAGGAAACCATGCATTCACCACAGGAGATGCAGGTGGAATCTCCCATGGGAGTATTCAGATCGAAAGCGATCCCCGCAGAATAGCCTTTGTTCATGCGACCGAGGACGAAGTTGTTTTTGATCTCGTCGCAGCCGCGGATGCAGCGGTCGCACAAAATGCAGGCGTCGTGATCCACGGCGATGGCCAGAGAAGATTCGTCCTGGCCGCGGGATACGTTCCTCCGGGGAAAGCGCGGCGCGCCTACGCCGGCTTCCTTGGCAAGGACTTCGAGTTCGCAATCGCCGGAGTTCGCCTGCCGGGTACAGGGAGAAGGATGGTCGGACATTAAAAGTTCAAGCAACGTTTTTCTCGCGGCGAGGACTTTTTCCGAATTCGTCTGCACCTTCATGTTCGGTTCGACGGGCCGCACGCATGCGGCGCCGAGGACACGCGCGCCGGTATCCACGACGCAAAGGCGGCAAACGCCGACGGGCGTTTGGCTCTGCAGGTGGCACAAGGTGGGGATGGCGATGCCGTTCATGCGCGCCGCATCGAAAACGGTGGTGCCTGGCGGCACCTGGACAGTCTTGCCGTCGATGGTCAGCTCGATCATGCCTGCTGGCGTCATGGGGTGATCCCGATGCGGGGCAACTCCGCCAGACGATTGGCGGCACAGAAACAGATTCCGCTTGGACAATGTCCCCTCAACACATGATCCTCGACTTCGGCCCGGAAGTGTTTCAGCACCGATTGGATGGGGGCTGGCACGATTTGCCCGAGGCCGCAGATTGAGGTCTGGCTCATGGCGGCAGAGAGATCGTCTACCAGCTTAAGGTCGGCGGAAAATTGCGACTCGCTGAGGTTGCTTTGCGCCCAGCGGGTGAGAATCTCCACCATTTTTTGCGAGCCCATGCGGCAGGGAACACACTTTCCGCAGGATTCGTTCCGATAAAATCTCACCGCGTTCACGGCCATGTCCAGCATGCAGGTGGTGTCATCGCAGACCACGATGGCGCCGGAGCCGAGCATGGAGCCGGCGTCGGCCAGCGCTTTGAAATCCAATTTCACTTCGACCATGGAGGCAGGTAGATATCCTGAAGACGGGCCGGACGGCGCAAACGCTTTCAATTTTTTCCCGGCTCGAATTCCGCCGGCGTGGCCGAAGATGACTTCGCTCATGGCGGTACCCATCGGGATTTCGAAGACGCCGGGGTGTGCCACGTGGCCACTGACGCCGACGAACTTTAGCCCGCGGGAGCCACTCACACCCGCGGTCTTGAACCACTCGACGCCACGCGCCAG
>DASXIK010000048.1:0-5021 GCA_036498025.1 Chthoniobacterales bacterium | reverse complement strand
GCCGGACTTCCGGGAATCTCCGATCCGGGGATGCGCCTCATCCGCGCGTGTCTAAAACGGAACCTACCCTTCACCATCGTGCCCGGGCCCTCCGCCCTTCTGACTGCGCTCGTGGGCTCCGGTTTTTCCACGGAGAAATTTTTCTTCGGCGGATTTCTTCCTCCGAAGAGCGGCGGACGAGCGCGTGACTTGCAGGTGGCCGCGGCGCGCGAGGAAACCTCCGTCTTTTTTGAGTCGCCTCATCGGCTGGTCAAAACGCTGGCCGCGGCCGCGGAAATCATGCCGCACCGGCAGCTCTGCGTGGCCCGCGAGTTGACCAAAAAGTTCGAGGAGTTCCGGCACGGAAATGCCGCCGAGCTCCTGGCCCATTATGACGCCCATCCCCCAAAAGGAGAGATCGTCCTCGTGGTTTCGGACGTGCCGTGATGCGTGGCCAGCCTCGCGGGCGATTTTCGCCCTTGTCAAAGCCTTACATCTGTGGAAGTTTGCGCGGCTTTTCCCCAGAGCACCTCTTTCTCTATGGCTTACGCAATTATCAAAACCGGCGGCAGACAATATCGCGTCGCGGAAGGCGACACGATTGACGTGGACCTTCTTGAGGTCGAAGCCGGCAAGCAGACCACCTTCGGAGATGTTCTCATGCACGCCGACGGCGAGGATGTGACCCATGGCAATCCCCTGATCGCCGGGGCCAAGGTCACCGGCGAGGTGGTGGAGCAGCGCAAGGATAAGAAGGTCATCGCCTTCAAATACCGCCGGCGCAAGGGCTACCACCGCACGGTGGGCCATCGGCGCAAACTCACACGCGTGAAAATCAAGAGCATCAGCGTCAGTGCGAAGAAAGCCGCAGCCAAGGATTCTGAGTAGTCCCGCTCTCAACTCTCAACCGTCAACGATCAACTTTCTTCATGGCTCATAAAAAAGGACAAGGCAGCGTCAAGAACGGGCGCGACAGCGTCAGCAAACGGCTGGGCGTGAAAAAATTCGGCAGCGAAATGGTGGTGGCCGGTAATATCATCATCCGCCAGCGCGGCACCAAGTTCATGCCAGGCAAGAACGTGGGCCTGGGCCGCGATTACACTATTTTTGCCCTAGTCGACGGCAACGTGCGTTTCGACCGTGCCGGACGCCGCGTGAATGTCGATCCGGTCGTGGCGGGCAAGTAACCTTTACGGCCGGTTTGTCACGGCCACTCGATTGCGATGTTGAATGCAATCGCGCCTGCAGTAGAAACGATCCTTGCCCATGAAATATAAGACCTACCTCCTTTTCGGTGCGCCCGGCAGCGGGAAGGGCACGCAGGGCAAAACCCTCGGGAGCATCCCTCGATTTTTCCACTGCCCCTGCGGCGACGTTTTCCGCTCCATCGATACCCGCACCAAGGTAGGCCAGGCTTTTCTCGATTACTCCAGCAGAGGCCAGCTCGTGCCCGACGAAATCACGGTGGAGCTCTGGAAGGAGGCGATCGACGCCGCGGTCGATGCGCACAAGTTTAAACCCGACATCGACACTCTCGTCCTGGATGGCATCCCACGGAACGTGAGCCAGGCAAAGATCATGGAAGAGATGATCGACGTGGAAAAGGTCTTCCATCTCTCCTGCCCCAATCGCGAAACCCTTTTCACCCGTTTGAAAAAACGCGCCTTGAAAGACAACCGTCTCGACGATGCCAACGAGGAGGTCATTCAGCGCCGCCTGGGCATTTACGAGGACGACTCAAAGCCCGTGCTCAGCTACTATCCCAAGGACCGCGTCTGCGTGGTTGACGCGACGCAACCGCCCGCCAAGGTTCTATTCGACATCCTGGCCAGCGTGAACGGCGTGGATGGGAAGCATGAGCCAGCAACAGTTTGAAAATTTCACAGCCTCGAGTCTTTACTGTCAAAAGTGCCAGACCGCCAGGCCCGTGCGCGAGCGCCTGCTCCTAGTTCTGCCGGACAAGGAAATTTTCGATTACCTCTGCACCGAGTGCGGCTCATCCGTCGGCCAGCGTGAGGTCACGGCGGGCGACAAAATGACGGCGCAAGCCCGAGCCCCCCGGCATCCGCGCCGCATCCCGCTGAAGGCGCGGCTCCCTTAAGCGCGCAATGCGCATCCTCTTTATCGGCACGGGCGAAATTGGCGTCCCCGCCTTGCGCGCTCTGCAACAGTCGAACGAATATGAACTCATCGGTGTCGTCACCCAGCCGGACAAACCGGCCGGACGCGATCAGCGCATCACGTCGCCGCCCATCAAGCAAGCCGTCAGCGGGACAACCCTTCCCATGCTCCAACCGGCGAAGATCAAAACCCCTGACGCTGTGGCCTCCCTGCAGGCATTGCATTCCGATGTCATCGTGGTCATGGCCTATGGCCAAATTCTGCCCCGCGCTGTGCTCGATCTTCCGCGGTTGGCCTGTCTAAACCTGCATGCCTCGCTCCTCCCCCGATGGCGCGGGGCTGCTCCTATTCAGGCGGCCATCGCTTCGGGCGATCGGGAAACCGGCATCACGGTGATGTACATGGACGAGGGCCTCGATACCGGGGACATCCTCTTGCAAGAGCCTCTCGAGATCTCGCCGTCCGAGACCGGCGGGTCATTGCACGATCGACTGGGGACGGCGGCTCCCGGAGCCATGCTCGCGGCACTCCGCCAGCTTGCCCAGGGAAACGCCCCGCGTGTTCCCCAAGGCAACGCACGCGCCACGCTTGCGCCCAAACTGAATCGCGAGTCCGGCCGGATCGACTGGACCGAGCCGGCCGAAGTGATCGAGAGGAAAATTCGCGCATTCAACCCCTGGCCAGGCGCTTTCACCTCGGTGAAGGACGCCTCCGGCAAACCGCGAAACCTGAAAATTCATTCCGCCACCATTGTAGACGGCCAGGCGCCGGCTGGAGCGATCATCTGCGCCGATGAGCGCGGACTGGTCCTGGCAGCAGCGGACCGGGCCCTCTCTTTGCAGGAAGTGCAACTGGAAGGCAAGCGGCGGATGAGCGCGGCCGAATTCGTCCGCGGGACTCGCCTGACGAGTTAAATCTCCGGAAAGCGCCAGAGTAAGCCACAGATAGACACAGATTTTCACAGATGAGACGCTGCCTTTCTGATCTGTGTTTCATCTGTGTTAATCTGTGGCTCAACTCCCCGCCGTGGGCTTGAGAAGCCGCGCTGGCTCATTTTCCTTTGCAAACATCCGCCTCTCTTGTTTCATCTCCCTCGCCATGAAGACCGAAGCACCTGCTTACAATCGCATCGTGCTGAAGTTGAGCGGTGAGGCTTTGCGCGAAGCCGGCGGGCGCGACAATATTTCACCGCCGGTCGTGCGCAACATTGCCGAGCGCATCAAGGAAGTGCACGACCTCGGGGTGCAGATCGCCGTGGTCATTGGCGGCGGCAACATCTGGCGGGGCCTGACGGCTGCCGGGCGTGGCATGGACCGCACCACCGCGGATTACATGGGCATGCTGGCCACCGTCATCAACGGCATGGCCCTGAAAAGCGCGCTGGACGAAATGGGTGTGCAGACCCGCGTGCAAACCGCCATCGAGATGAAAAACGTGGCCGAACCGTTCATCCTCGGCCGGGCCATTCGCCATCTGGAATTGGGCCGGGTCGTCATCTTCGTGGCCGGAACAGGCAACCCTTACTTTTCCACGGATACAACGGCGGCGTTACGCGCGAGTGAAATTCGGGCCGACGTGATTTTGAAAGCCACCAAAGTGGATGGCATTTACGACCGCGACCCGAACAAAGAGAGCGATGCCCGGCGCTACGAGCGCATCAGCTACACGGAAGCGCTGAGCAAGCGGCTCAAGGTCATGGATTCGACCGCCTTCAGCCTTTGCATGGACAACAAGATTCCCATGATCGTGCTCGACATGAACAAACCGACCAACATTCGGGACGCGGTGCTCGGACGCAAGGTGGGCACACTGGTTTGCGGGGAAGGCGAGACCAAGCAAGACTGAACTTATGAGCAAAGACGACATTCTTCTCGAGGCGGAGATGACCATGGAAAAAAGCGTGGACTACATGGTGCACGAGTTTTCTGCTGTGCGCACAGGCAAGGCCTCCCCCGCGCTGGTCGAGAATGTGGACGTGCAAGCCTATGGCTCGGCCATGAAATTGAAGCAGCTTGCGCTCATTACGACTCCGGAGCCGCGCCTCCTGGTCGTCCAGCCGTTCGACGCCAGCACGGTGGCGGATATCGAGCGCGCCCTGAAAGAGTCCAAGATCGGCATCACCCCGCAGGTGGATGGCAAATTGATTCGCCTGCCCATTCCAGAATTATCGGAGGAGCGCCGCAAGGACCTCGTGAAATCGTTAGGCAAAATGGCCGAGGAAGCCCGCGTGCGCGTGCGGGCCAACCGCCGCGCCGCTCTGGACGAGGCCAAAAAACTCAAGACCGGCGGGGAAGTGACCGAAGATGGCCTGCGCGATCTGGAGACGCAGGTGCAAAAATTAACCGATCGCTTCGTCAAGTCGATCGACGATCATCTCGGGCGCAAGGAAGCCGAGATTATGAAGGTCTAATAAGAAATCCTATTCCGCTCTCGCCAACTTGTTTCGAGCTTCGACATTCGAACTTCGAATTTCCGGCGCGCCTCGCGCGCCGGCTACAGCCTGACCAGGTCGAGCAGGAACTGCATCCACAGGTAGAACATCCCCCGCACTGAGTACCTGGCGTCACCGTCCCCGGTCGGCTTTAAAACGCCCTTGTCGATGTTGTGGGCGATCTGATCCCGCAAATCATGCTCGATCTCCGCCTGCATGCGCTCTTCATCCATCGGCGCGATCGCCTCGGTTTCGACCGCGTTCTCGCGCAGGAAGTCGCGGTGGCTTTGATAGAGCTGGAAAAAGGACTGATCGGGCCGCTGCCGGTTGATGCGGAATTGCGGGGTTAATTTTAGGCCGTAGGAGAGCGGATAGTTCCAAGTCGTCCAGATAGTGCCGGTCTTGGCCCGCGAAGAAATGCGTAGGTAATAGAAGGAAAGATCGTGTTGCTCGTTTAAACAAATGGTGGCCTGCGAGCGGTCTTCATCCT
>DASXIK010000047.1:0-20728 GCA_036498025.1 Chthoniobacterales bacterium | reverse complement strand
TGGGCCAGCTGGCGGCGTTGGCCGCTCGGTCAAAGCCCGCAGAGGGGATTCTCCCTTTGCGTCCGCCTTGCCATCCGGCCCAAAGCGCTCTCGCGCGACCCCTCCCTACTTTTTAGACGCCCTCTGAGTAAATTTCGGATTTCGGATTTGCCGATTTCAGATTTAAGCTCTGGCGCGCCCAGATCTGAACCTTCAACCACACATCTTTTATGATCGTCACCACCGCTCAACTCTACAAAGTCGCCTACAGCAAGTTTGCCGTCGGCGCCTATAACATCAACAACATGGAGCAATTGCTTGGCTTGTTCCGCGGCAATGTGCAAAGCAAGGCGCCCTTTATCATTCAATTGTCCAAAGGCGCCCGCAGTTACGCCGACAAACGCATGCTCGAAGCCATGATTCGCACAGCCGAACAAATTTTCCCGGAGGCGATCTTTGCCGTGCACCTCGATCATGGCGACGAGGAGACCTGTTACGATTGCATCGACTCCGGATTTTACAGTTCGGTCATGATCGATGCCAGCCATGAGTCGTTCGAGCAAAACATTGCCATCACCAAGCGCGTGGTGGATCGCGCCCACGCGAAAGGCATCAGCGTCGAGGCTGAGCTGGGGCAACTCGGAGGCGTGGAAGAGGACATCAGCGTGGACGAGGGCCACGCCTCGCTGACCAACCCGAAGGAAGCCGTCGAGTTCGTTAAACGGAGCGGCTGCGACTCCCTGGCCGCGGCCATCGGCACCAGCCATGGCGCTTACAAGTTCAAAGGCCAGCAAAGCCTTCACTTTAATGTCATCGAAGAAATCCAAAAGCTGATTCCCGGAATGCCCATCGTGATGCACGGAAGCTCCAGTGTCCCGGTGGAGGAAGTGCGACGCATCAACGCCGCCGGCGGCAAACTCGACCCTTCCGCGCGCGGGGTAAACGAGGAGGAATATCTGCCCGCCGCCCGGCTTGGCGTCACCAAGGTGAACATCGACACCGATGGGCGTCTCGTTTGGACGCGGGTGCACCGCGAGTTCTTCCGCGATCACCCCGAGCAGTTTGATTTTCGTCCGCCCGGCAAAATCTTTGTCCAGGAGTACGCCAATTTTATCGCGCACAAAAACGAAAAGCTCGGTTCCGCCGGCAAACTCGACGAAATCCGCGCGAGCCTGAAGAAGGCCTAACCGGTCTCAGTCTCCACCAACGAGTCACCGCCCGTGGCCTTCACTCTCCAAGAACTCGCTGCCATGAGCGGCGGGGAGTTGACCGGTGACCCGGGCCAGGTCATCAGCGGCGCCGCTTCTCTGATGGAAGCGACGGCCGGCGAGATTACTTTCTTTGCCGACCCGCGTTATGCGCCGTTGCTGCGCAGGACCAAAGCATCCGCGGTTTTCGTTCCGCCTGATTTTACGGAGACTATTTCACTCGCCCGGATTCGGGTGGCCAATCCGGCCAAGGCTTTCGAACAGGTCGTGTTCAAGCTCGCGCCTGAGCCCGTCAAATTTACGGCGGGCGTGCACGCCACTGCCATCGTCGACAGCGGGGCAAAACTGGGTGCAGACGTTTGCGTGCAAGCACACGCCGTCATCGAGGCCGGCGTCACCCTGGGCGACCAGACAGTAGTGGGCGCGGGATGTTACATTGGACGCGACAGCACCATCGGGCCCGGCACCCTGATTTACCCCAACGTGACCATCCGCGAGCGTTCCGTCCTCGGCGCGCGCGTGATCGTTCACAGCGGGGCCGTGATCGGCGCCGACGGATTCGGGTTTGAAATGGTGGAAGGCCGTTACACCAAGATCCCCCAGGTCGGGTTCGTGCAGATTGACGACGACGTGGAAATCGGAGCCAATACCACGATCGATCGGGCGCGGTTCGGCCGCACCTGGATCCAGCGCGGCGTGAAGATCGATAACCTGGTGCAGGTCGCCCACAACGTCGTCATTGGCGAAGACACCGCCATCGCTGCCCAGGCTGGGATGGCGGGGAGCGTGCGCATCGGGAAGCATGTGGTCATCGCCGGGCAGGCGGGACTGGTCGGGCATGTCGAGGTGAGCGACCGCGCCGTCATCGGCGCCCAGACCGGGGTGACCAAGAGCATCGGGAGCGGCCCCTGGCTGCTCTCGCCTGCGGTTCCCCTAGGCGAGGCCAAGCAGCAGATCGCCTGGATTCATCGGCTCGGGAAACTTTACGCGCGGGTCAAAGCCATCGAGGAGAAGCTTGGGCTTTAGGTGGACCGGCGCGTGCCGGTGGCCGTCTGTCTGGGAGCGGGTCGCCACACCATGGCAAGGGAGTTGCTATAGTTAATATAGAAACTATAGGTCGCCATGAAAGCCCTGAACCGCGAGTCATTCCATTTCCTCATCATCGACGACGATCCCGGCATTAACCGGTTCCTCGTCACTTACCTCCATCAGAAGGGCCATTCCTGTGAATCCCTCACCGATGGCTTCCAGACGGCCACGTGGCTGGCTCACCACGACTGCGAAGTGGTGATTGTGGATCTCAAAATGCCCAAGATCGACGGCATGTCTCTCATCTCTTTCATCCGCGAGATCAATGCGACCGTTCCGATTATCGTCTTTACCGGCATGGGCTACGATGAGGATCAAATGCATGCCGCCTTGCGCGCCGGGGCCAACGGCTACGTCAGCAAAAATCTGCCCATCGAACAGCTTTATTCCGTGCTCGCCCGAGTGCTCGCAACCTGCCGCCAGCGGGCCCGCGGTTACACCGCGAAACAATCCGAACCGACGCTGCTCGGCGCGGCTTAGGCCTGCGTTAAACCAGCGGCTTCACTCGCGACCCGCCCCGCATCTCCCCCAGCATTCCCCGCAGAGCCTCGGGTGAAATGCATTCCGCCCCGCAGGCCGCTGCCGTTTCCTGCTCCAGGCGGTCCGAAGTCGCCACCATCAGGTGGTGACGCACGGCGTACTTGCTGGCCAGTCTTTCCACGATGGCGTCGGCCGTTTGCCCTTTGCGCGAATAAAAAATCTGGATGTCGTGCGGATCCGCCAGCGCGCTTACCCGGGAGCCCTTTCCATCAAAGACGACGACCACGCGCGTTCCCGTCCAATCCTGGTAGTCGCGCAGACGCCGGGCTAGTTCCTCGCGCGCCAGCGACGCTCGGCGCTGATGCAATTGGCGCAAATCGGGCCATGCAAAAATGATGCTGTGCCCATCGACAATCAGGTAATTCCGACGCTGCGACATTTGTGGCCGCCTCGCGGGGGGCCGCGGTCCGCTTATTCGGCTGCCGCCGCTGCAGGCTGCTTCTTCGACTTGGCCTTGGGAGCCTCGCGACGTGTTGTCTTGCGCTTCACCTTCTTGCGCTCCAAGTAGGCCAGACGCCGTTTCCGTTTCGATCTGACGCGATGTTGCTGTCCCATGGCCGGTTCTTATAGGTCGGAACCAGCCGCCGTGCAAACGGCAATCCCATCCCCGGAGAGATTCTCGGTAATTCACAAAAGTCAGCAAATCAGATTGCTTTTGCCAGCCCTGCCCGTGTACAACCCTCCCCGCATGGAGCTCCCATCCCCCGGGCCAGGAATCATCAGCCAAAAAAACATCATCGGCTTGTCCGTGGCGTTTCTGGTGGCCGCCGGTGTTTTCGGCGTGCTCAACGGCCAAAAGATCAAGACCCTGCGCACTACCACGGCCAATGCCGAAGCCGCGCGCGATGCGGTAGAAAAACGCCGCCTCGAGGAGCAAAGGGATATCAAAGCGCGGGAAGCAGCTGCTGCCCTCGCGCAGACCAAGGCGGCGGAAGCCGAAACCATCGCGGCCAAGGTCCAGGCTGATCTCGCCCAGGCGCAGGCGGAGAAGGCGGATCTGCAAACGAAGTTGCAGGCCAACCAGGCCGAGGTCGCTTCACTGCAGCGGCGCATTGAGGAGATGGGGGGCAAGCCGGTGGACAATCCCGGAGCGGCCTCGCCCCCGGAAATGCAGGCGCAGCTGGATGAAGCGCGCAGGCAGCTCGAGAATGCCGAGCGAGAAAATGCCTTCTTGTCGGAGAAGATTCACAACGCCCAGGAGCGCTCCAATCAACTCGAACAGGAGAAAAAACGCCGCCAGACGGCCGCGGGCCGGGCCGGCGTGCGCGGAACCATTCTCGCGGTCAATCAGGCCTACAATTTCGTGGTCCTTAATCTGGGCGGACGCCAGGGAGTGGAAGCAAATTCCGAGATGCTCGTCTTGCGCGACGGTGCCCTCATCGGCAAGATCCGTGTCTCCTCAGTTGAACCATCGACGGCCATAGGCGATATTATCACCAGCAGTTTGGAACGCGGTGTTCAAGTTCAACCAGGTGATATTGTTGTCTATGCGGGAACGAGTTCGTAGGGTCCGGCGGCTGAGTCGTATTTTTCTTTTTCTCAGTTCGGCCATCATGGTCGTCTCCTGCGCCAGTGAGAAGCCGCCGCTGGTGGACGACCCGGATACGAAGCACGAGGGCCTGATGCCCTGGAATAAGCAGGAAAAATGGGAGACTTCTGGGGGCCAGCTCTCCGGAATAACCGACCATCGGTAAAACGGTTGGCTTAAATCCAAAAACCGGCCGGGATCACAGCATCTTTCGGCACCACGACGATCCCGTCGCGAATAAAGTAGTCCTTGCCGTCAAAGTCGGCCGGCTTGCCCTCCGGGGTGATCACCACCCCGTCGGCGATGCGCGCATTCTTATCAATGATCGCGCGATCGATCACGCAATTGCGGCCGATGCCCATGGGGGGCCGGGCGGGATCGGGCGGGGCGTCTTTCTCGAAATAGTCCGCGCCCATGATGATGCTGTTGCGAATGGTGGCGCCGCTGCGAATGATGCTGCGCAGACCGATCACGCTCCGCTCCAGGTGCGCGTCCGAAATAATGCAGCCATCGGAAATAATCGCCTGACGCAACGTCGCTCCATTAACTTTGCTGCCGGGAAGAAATCGCGGATGCGTGTAAATCGGCGTGTCCGCCTCGAAGAAACTGTACACCGGCACGATGTCGGTGAGGTCGAGGTTCGCTTCGTAAAAGGCGCGGATGGTGCCGATATCTTCCCAATACCCCTTAAAAATAAAAGCGCTGACGTGCCGGTCCTTGATGGATTGGGGAATGATATGCTTGCCGAAATCCACCAGGTCGTTAGCCAGGCAGTCCACCAGCACCTGACGGTTAAAAATGTAAATGCCCATGGAAGCCTGATACAATTCTTCCTCCTCGCCGGAGCCGATCGCCTTCAGTAATTCCCGGCTCATGCGCAATTCCGGGAGCAGCGCTTCGTCTTTTGGCTTCTCCACAAACCGGTTGATGCGCCGGTCCGCCCCGCTCTCCATGATGCCAAATTCTCCGACCCGGCTGCGATCGACCGGCTTGGTGGCCAGAGTAATGTCCGCGCCGGAGCGAATGTGCTGATGCAGCAGCGTGCGCAAATCCATGCGGTAGAGCTGGTCGCCGCTGAGGATGAGGTAGTAGTCGAAAGGACGCTCCAGGAAGTAGCGCATGTTCTGACGAACGGCGTCGGCCGTGCCCTGATACCACTGCGAGCCTTCCGGGGTTTGCTGCGCCGCCAGGATATCGACAAAACTCCGCGAAAAATTATCGAACTTGTAGCTCGCCTGGATATGCCGATGCAGCGACATGCTGTTGAACTGCGTCAGAATGTAAATCGAACGCAGCCCGGAATTCAGGCAATTGCTGATCGGAATATCCACCAATCGGTATTTGCCGCCGAGCGGCACCGCGGGCTTGGCCCGGTCCTTGGTCAGTGGAAACAGGCGCGTGCCCGCTCCGCCCCCCATGATAATGGCGAGAGTGCGCTGCGTCGTGCCAGGTGGAAGTGCCGGGTCAAGCATGGCCGAAAAAAACTTCGTCTGGAATCATTTGATGAGGTTACAGCTTTCCTCATCAATAACCCAGTCTCCGCCCGCGCAGGCAACCTTTTTACGAGGGAAAGGCTGGCCGGTTGCTACAATCAGAGCTCGGGACTACTATTTCAATCCTCTAAATATGTGTGGAATTGTCGGTTACGTCGGTCAATCCGAAGCTGCGCCCATTCTCCTCGATGGATTGCGCCGCTTGGAATACCGCGGATACGATTCCGCAGGCGTGGCCATCATTAATGGCGACCACGTGCAGACTCGCAAGTGCGCCGGCCGAATCGGCGACCTGACCAAGCTGATGACAGAGAAGCCGCCGGCCGGCTCGTTCGGCATCAGTCACACTCGCTGGGCTACGCACGGCAAAGTCACCGACGAAAATGCCCACCCGCATTTCGATGCTAGCGGCAAGATCGCGCTGGTGCACAACGGCGTCATCGAAAACTACCAGGCTCTGAAGGAGCAACTCATCCAGGACGGCGACAGCGGGTTTACCACGGAGACAGACACCGAGGTCCTGGCGCACCTCATTGGCAATATTTACCGGCACCTGAACGGCGCCGACTCCAAGGCGCGCCTGGTCAACGCCACCCGCGCCGCTCTCAAGCAGGTTATCGGCACGTACGGGATCGCTTTGGTCCACGCGGACATCCCAAATTTTATCGTGGGCGCGCGCCGCGGCAGCCCCCTCGTGCTCGGGGTTGGCAAGAATGAAAACTTCCTGGCCAGCGATGTCAGCGCCATCGTGGCCTACACGCGGGACGCCATTTACCTGAACGATTTCGACATCGTCGCAGTCGAGTCGGACAAATTCGAAATTAGTTCCCTGGCCGGCGAAGACGTCAACTACCAGGTCAGCAAGGTGGAATTCAGCGCGGAAGACATCAAGAAAGGCGATTACCCGCACTACATGCTCAAGGAAATCTTTGAGCAGGCCAACTCGGTGCGTGATGCCATGCGCGGCCGGCTCAGTGCCGAGGAATGCACCGCCAAGCTGGGCGGTTTGAACATGAATCCCGCGCAACTGCGCGAGGTAGGCCGCATTGTTCTGACCGGCTGCGGCACCGCTCTGCACGCCGCCATGGTGGGCGAATATCTCATCGAATATCTCGCCGGCATTCCCACGGAAGTCGAATTCGCCAGCGAGTTTCGCCATCGCAATACCCCCATGACCTCCGACACGATGGTCTTCGCGATCAGCCAGAGCGGCGAAACCGCCGATACTCTGGGGGCGATGCGCGAAAGCCGGCGCAAAGGTTTTCGCACCCTGGGCATTTGCAACAACGTGGCCAGCACCATCGCGCGCGAAAGCGACGGCGGCGTTTACATGCATGCGGGACCCGAGATCGGCGTGGCCGCCACCAAATCGTTTACTTCACAAATGGTCATCCTCTCGCTCATCGGGCTGCTCTTTGGACGCATGCGCCACCTCTCCACCGCTGAGGGGAGCCGCATGATCGAAGCCCTCGAGGCGCTCCCGGGGCAAATCGAGAGCGTGCTCAAGCTGAGCGACCACATCAAGACGATCGCCAAAAAATATGTCGCCTCCAACGGCATGCTTTTCTTCGGGAGACAATTCAACTTTCCCATCGCTTTGGAGGGAGCACTCAAGCTCAAGGAAATCACCTACCTTTTTGCCGAAGGCCATCCCAGCGCGGAACTGAAGCATGGGATCATCGCTCTCGTCCGCCCCGATCTCCCTTCCGTTTTCATCGCGCCCGACGATGCGGTCTTCTCCAAAAACGTGAACAACATGGAACAGGTGAAAGCGCGCAAGGGCCCCATCATCGCCGTCACCAGCGGCAAAGGCGCCAAAGCGCTCAAGGACATCGCCAACGACGTCATCGAAATTCCGGCGGCTCACGATTGCGTCACCCCCATTCTCTCGGTCATTCCCCTCCAGCTGCTGGCTTACCATCTCGCCGTCGAGCTCGGCCGCGACGTCGACAAGCCGCGCAATCTGGCCAAGAGCGTCACCGTCGAATAATCTGGACGGACGGAGCCTCCGCCCGTCCAGCCCGCCTCACCGCCCCCGCATTTCGCACCGCGTTATTCTGCCGCAGAGCCTCTCGCCTTCGTTGACACCGGAGAGCCGGATTCGTACGTTATTAGCCCCGCAACACCGCGGTGCTCCTACTCTCCTCGTGCAACACAATGAAGATTACGTCCTCCGCGTCCTGCAAGACGTAGGGTTGGTCACACGCCCTCAGATTGAAACGGCGCGCACGCGCCTCAACGGCACCAACACCGTCGTCGATATCCTGATTAAGGACAAGATCATCTCGGAGTCCGACGTTTCCCGCACCCTGGCCGCGCAAGCGCACATGGACTGGGTGGATCTTTCATCCATGATCGTCGCGCCGGAAGTGATCAAACAGATTCGCGCGGAAGACGCCCGTCGCTTCAAAGTGATCCCGGTCGGTTTTGGTGAAACCGGCCTGATCGTGGCCGTGAGCGATCCGCTTGATATCGACACCATCGACAGCCTGAGCTTTCTCCTCCAGCGCGAGATCGAACTGGTTTGTTCGAGCCCGGAAAAAATTCGCGAAGCTCTCATCAAGTACTACGGCACGGCCGATGATGCGGCCGACATTCTTCAGGAGAAAATTGGCGAAGATGTGGATCTCGGATTCGAGCTGGCCGAAGGCGCGGAAGCCGCCGAGGGCGACGCGGCCGATGCTCCCATTATTCGCATGGTCTCCATGCTCCTGGTCGAGGCCCACCGCTCCGGCGCCAGCGATATTCACCTGGAGCCGCTCGACAAAAAGTTTCGCGTCCGCTTCCGCATTGACGGCGTCCTCCAGGAAATGCAGGCGCCGCCCAAGCGTTTGCAATCGGCCATCATCAGCCGCCTCAAGATCATGACCGGCTCCATGAGCATCGCCGAAAAACGTCTGCCCCAGGACGGGCGCATCCAGGTCAAAATCAAAAAGAAACCGATCGATCTTCGTGTTTCCACCATCCCCACCAACCATGGCGAAAGCGTGGTCATGCGCGTGCTCGACAAATCCAGCCTTATGCTCGGTCTGCCCGAGTTGGGCTTTCTCAGCGACGACCAGGAAACGTTCGAGCATTTGATCAAGCTGCCCGACGGCATCCTGCTCGTGACCGGGCCGACCGGCTCCGGCAAGACGAGCACGCTCTACGCCTGTCTCAATTACATCAACAAGCCCGACCGCAAAATTATCACCGTCGAAGAACCGGTCGAATACCAGATGAACGGGATCAACCAGGTGCAGGTCAACAACGACGTCGGCATGACTTTTCCGGCGGCCCTGCGTTCCATGCTGCGCCAGGCGCCGAACATCATCATGATTGGTGAGATTCGCGACCTCGAGACCGCCAGCATCGCCACCAATGCCAGCCTCACGGGGCATCTTGTTTTCAGCACCCTGCACACCAACGACGCCCCCTCGGCCGTGGCCCGCCTGGTGGATATCGGCGTGCAACCCTTTCTCGTGGCTTCTTCCGTGCGCGCCATCATGGCTCAGCGACTCGTTAGGCGACTCTGCCCGCATTGCAAGCAGCCGGGCGATCTCAGCGAGACGGAAATGCGTGCGCTGCGCATCGAGCCCGGTCAGTTAGGCGAAGCCCAGGTGATGAAACCGGCTGGATGCGACCAATGCCGCAACACCGGTTACAAGGGCCGCATGGGCATCTTCGAAATTTTTATCATCGACGACGAGGTTCGCCATATGATCAACAAGCGCGAGTCCACCCTGCATCTGCGCCAGCGGGCCCGCGAACTGGGCATGCGCACCTTGCGCGAGGATGGCGTCCGCAAGGTCTTGTCGGGACTGACCTCCGCCGAGGAAGTCATTTCCATCACCATCGGGGACGCCAGCTAAATCCATGAACGATAAACAGGTCGCCGAACTCTTCATTGAGCAGCACGTCCTCCAGCCGTCCCAGGCCGATGACGTCCTCAACGAGGCGAGCTTGAACGGCAAGACCATTGCCCAGGCCATGGTCGACAGCGGATTTGTCGACGAGCACAGCTTCTACCAGACCATCGCCGACGCCCTCGGCACGGAGTACGTGGACCTTAGTCAACGGGAAATTCCAGCGGAAATTCTGAAGTTGGTGCCCAGCGGACTGGCCCGGCTTCACCACGCTCTGCCCATCGGCCTTTCCGGCAATTGTCTGCGGCTGGCCCTGGCCGATCCGCTCGACCCGCAGGCGGCCGAGGATCTGCGCTTCGCCCTCGGCAAGGATATCGACGTGGTCGTGGCCCCGACCGAGCAGATCGAGGAACGCATCAAGCAATACTACGGCACCGACACCGCGAGCATGGAGGAAATCCTCAAGCAACTCGGGGAAGCCGGCGAAATGTTGCAGCTTCGCGGCGACGCCACCGACGCCGCGGTCGAGGCCGAAGCCAACGCCACGCCCATCATTCGCTTTGTCGATTTGATCATGTACCAGGCCATCCAGGACCGGGCCAGCGACATCCACTTCGAGCCTTTCGAGAACGAGTTCAAGATTCGTTACCGCGTGGATGGCGCGCTCTACGAAATGTCGCCGCCGCCGCGGCACCTGGCGCTGCCCGTCATCTCTCGCGTCAAGGTTATGGCCAATATGAACATCGCGGAGCGCCGCCTGCCCCAGGACGGCCGCATCCAGAAGAACATCGCCGGGCGCAGCGTCGATCTCCGCGTCTCCACCCTGCCTACGCAGTTCGGCGAAAGCGTGGTGCTGCGCGTGCTCGATCGCACTACCGTCAACCTCGATCTCGAGATGCTGGGGATGCCGGACTATATCCATGCCTACATCCTCGAGATCATCCAGCGGCCTAACGGCATTTTCATTGTCACCGGACCGACCGGCTCGGGCAAAACGACCACCCTTTATTCCTGTCTCCGCAAAATCAACACCATCGACTCCAAACTCCTGACCGCCGAGGAGCCGGTCGAATATGATCTCGAAGGCGTCGTCCAGGTGCCGGTGAACGAAAATATCGGGCTGACTTTCGCCCGCGTCCTGCGCGCTTTCTTGCGGCAGGATCCTGATCGCATCATGGTGGGGGAAACGCGCGACCTGGAGACGGCCCAGATCGCCATCCAGGCCTCGCTCACCGGCCATCTCGTCTTTACCACTCTCCACACGAACGACGCCCCGGGCGCGGTCACCCGCCTGATCGACATGGGCGTGGAACCATTCCTCATCTCCTCGACTCTCGAGGCTGTTCTGGGCCAGCGACTCCTGCGCAGCATCTGCCCCAATTGCAAAACCACCTATCAACCGAACGACGCGCTGCTCGCGCAATTGGAGATTTCGCGCAGTGATATCGGCGCCAAAAAGTTCTACTACGGCAAAGGTTGCGATAGCTGCAACCAGACGGGCTACAAAGGCCGCAAAGGAATTTACGAACTCATGCAAATCTCCGACCCGGTGCGCGACTTAATCAACGAACGGGCCCCCACCGTTGTGCTCAAGCAAAAAGCCATTGAGCTGGGAATGGTCACCCTGCGGCAGGACGGGATTCGCAGCATTTTCGCCGGCGACACCACCATCGAGGAAGTCTTGAAATACACCTGACCTCCCGCCAAAGGCGGGAGGAATGACCAGGGACGAATTCCCAATTCCCAAGGAATCTCCAAACCGTTAATTGGGCATTGGTCATTGGTCATTCGTCATTTCCGATGAAGCAACTTATGCGCGGAGAACTCGTTGTTTCCTCAAATCGAAACCCTCGACAATAACGACCAGCGTAATTATCATCGGACAATGCCCCGCTTTACCTATATCGCCCTCGATGCCAGGGGCCAGGAATCCACCGGCCTGATGGAGGCCGGCTCTCCCAACGAAGTGATCGGGCAATTGCGTCAGGCGGGTTTCTTTCCGACGAGCGTTTTTGAAGAGGGCAAGGGGGGCCGCGATGGCAGAAAGGCGGCCGCTCCCGCCACCAAAGCGGCCAAGGTCGCCAGGACCAAAACGAGGGGGAACATCACGCTCTTCCAGCGCAAGACGATCAAGCCCAAGCTGCTTATGATCTTCACGCGGCAACTGGCCACCCTGATTGACTCCGGGTTGCCGCTCCTGCGCAGCCTCACCGTTCTCGCCAAACAGGAACGCGACTCGGTTTTGCGCAGCACCATTAACAAATTGTCCGATGGCGTTCAGGGCGGTGGCACCTTCTCCGAGTCGCTCGCGCAACATCCCGCTATTTTCAACGATCTTTATGTCAACATGGTGAGAGCCGGCGAGCTCGGCGGCGTTCTTGAAATCGTCCTGACTCGTCTGGCCGAGTTCCAGGAAAAGGCCACGAAAATCCGGAACAAGGTCACGGCCGCCATGGTTTATCCCATCATCGTCATGATCATGGCCATCGGCATCATGGTCTTCCTGCTCGTTTTCATCGTTCCCAAGTTCGAGCAGATCTTCCACGACATGCTGGGCGATAAGCCGCTCCCGGGCGTGACCCTTTTCGTCATCGGCGTCAGCCGATTTGTCCAGGATCATTATCTGGTTCTCATCGGATTGGTCGTGGCCATTGTGGCCGGTTATAAGTTTGCCAATCGTAGCAAAGGCGGCCGCGCCGCCATCGACCGCTTCAAACTGCACGTCCCGCTTTTTGGCGACCTTCTCCGCAAGACCGCCATCTCCCGGTTTTCGCGCACGCTCGGCACTCTGGTTACAAGCGGCGTACCGATCTTGCAGGCGCTCAACATTACCCGCGAGACCGCCGGCAACATGGTCATCGCCAACGCCATTTCCCAGGTGCACGACAGCGTCAAGGAAGGCGAGTCCATCGTGCAACCGCTCGAGGCCAGCCGGGCCTTTCCGCCCATGGTCATCAGTATGATTGATGTAGGCGAGGAGACCGGCCAGCTGCCCGAGATGCTTTTGAAAGTGGCGGACGTTTACGACGACGAAGTGGATAACTCAGTGGCCGCCCTCACTTCCATGCTCGAGCCGATCATGATTGTTTTCCTCGCCCTCGTCGTCGGCACCATCGTCATCGCTCTCTTCATGCCGCTCATCAGCATTATCAGCGGCCTGCAGCAGCAGACGTGAGGGAGAATGACGAAGCACGAATGCCGAATGTCTAATCAATGACGAAACCAAAATGACGAATTGCCATCGCCAGGGACTGATCGGCATTCGTCATTCAGTGATTCATTCGTCATTCGTCATTCGTCATTCGGCATTCGCGGCTACCGCCGCGTTCACCATCATCGAACTCTTGGTGGTCATCTCCATCATCATCGTCCTCGCCGGCCTGATCCTCGGCACCAGCGGATACGTGCAAAAAAAAGGCGCCCGCTCCCGCGCCGAAGCCGAAATCGCCGCCCTCTCCGCCGCTTGCGAAAGTTACAAGGCGGATAATGGGCTTTATCCGAGGGACAACCCGGGAAACAATTATACCGATTCGTTGGACGCGCGGTCCGACGGATCAGTCGGCGTTACCTATCAGCACGCCTCGCAATACTTGTACGGCCAATTGAATGGAGATTTGAACTTCGACGGGCAAACCGATGCTAATGCCAGAAGTTATTTCAATTTTAAGCCCCAAATGTTAGGGCGAGGTAACAACTCTTTGCCGCCGTCGGGCTCAAATCCCGTTAATTACATCCGCGATCCTTTCGGCAATAGCTATGGTTATTCAACGGCTTACCAAGCCGATATTGCCGCGGGTACGAATCCGCCTAGGCGTGGCTACAATCCCACCTTCGACCTTTGGAGCACGGCGGGAACGACGACAGCGAGCGCAGCCGACCAGGCCCAGTGGATCAAAAACTGGTGAGAATTTCTCCTCTTCTGTAGCGGCGGTCTACTCGTTCGTATGCACCACGATCACCACCCGGCGGTTCGGCTGCTGCCGGCTGATCTCCGACTCCACCTCCAGCAACGGCGCGTCCGGCGCGAGCTGGCGCGGCTGCACAATAAACTTCGATTGCCCATATCCGTGCGTCTCGATCTGCGCCGGATTAATTCCCATGGCTTCCACCAGGTAACGCTTCACGCCATCCGCGCGTTGCTGGCTCAAGTCCAGGTTATAATCGGGGGGACCGAACGAATCCGTGTATCCTTCCACGGTGAACGTTGATTTCGGGTTCCGCTTGATCAGCGTCCCAAGCTTCTGCAGCTGATTGATCGCACTCGGCTGCAAGTCGGCGCTGTTATAAGTAAACAACTGATCGTCCGGCAACCGCAGCTTTGTGCCCGAGCCCAGCGGACCCTGCTGCTTCAAGAGCTGATCCAAATCGCTGAACCCGGGATTGCGCCCCTTGTTAGGCCCGGCGCTGTCTCCCGGCATCTTGCTGGTGAAAGTGTTAGGGCGTTTGATCGTCGTGCTGGTGGCCAGCTCCGTGCCGCTCAAGGCCGGCTGCGGCCGCCCCGAAACCGCCGTGTCGTTTAACAATGTCTGCTCATGCTTCGCGTTCGGACCGTTGGTCAGCGTCTGGGCTGTCGTCCGCTCGATCTCTGTCATGATGGAATTGGCGTTCGGGTCTACTTTTGGTTGATCGGGCAAGACATCACGCATGTCATCCGGCAGGGCTGCACTCGCCTGCACATCCTGCAGAAGTTTGTCGAATGACTTCTTTTCATCGGGCAACTGCTCGTCCGTTTTGTCCGGCTCCGGCTTGGCCGCTGCGGCGCTCTGGTCGACGCTGTTCTTGTCCAGCTGCGGCGAGAGCTCGACGTTCCGGACCTTGAACGTCGGCTGCTCGGGTAAGGGCAAAACTGCCGCATCGACCGATTGAAAGCGCGTCCGGTAAAAATAGGTGCAAAGAACCAGGTGCAGGGTGAGTGACACGATCAGCCCAAACCAAAGCCAGTTGCGCTGCCGGCCGGCCGTGAGCAGACCCTCCGTGCCAAATTCGTCGAGCTCGTTGAAGTCGGGTACACTCATGGCTGATTTAACCAACGGTCACGGACCAAAGTTGCCTGAACATTAGCGCTTAGACAACGCACTGCCACCGCGCGTTCGTTCAATAAACGCCGTGGCCGCCCGGCGAATCTCCTCGGCCACCCTCGCCGCCGGGGAAACGAACTTCGGCGTAAACCACGGAAACAACCCGATTAAGTCATGCGTGACCAGAATCTGGCCGTCGCAGTCATTGCCCGAACCGATTCCAATCGTGGGGATGCCGATCGCCTCGGTGATCTGTTTGGCCGCATCCGCCGTCACGATTTCCAAAACCACGGCAAAAGCGCCCGCTTTTTCCACGGCGTGGGCATCGTGAATCAATTGCTCAATCTCAGACTGGGTCCGGCCCTTCAAACGGTAACCGCCCTCCTCGCGCACACTTTGCGGAAGCATGCCGATGTGCGCCATCAACGGGATCCCGGCCTGCACCACCGCTTCGATGCGACGCGCATGACTGGCACCGCCTTCCAGCTTAACCGCCACCGCGCCGGCCGCGACGAGTTCGCGCGACGTCGTTACCGCCTGCTCAGGTGTGTCATAAGTTTTGATGGGCAGGTCAGCCACCAGCGTCGCCCGCTCCACCCCGCGCGCCACCGCCCGGGTGTGATGGAGGATTTCCGGAAGAGTCACCTCGGTGGTGTCGGGATAGCCCAGCACGACCATGCCCACGGAGTCGCCCACCAGAATGATGTCGATGCCACTCTCATCCAGCAAACGCGCCGTCGGGTAATCGTAAGCGGTCAGCGCGGTGATCTTCTCGCCGCGCCGCTTCATTTCGCGAAAATCTTTCATGGTTATGACCAGTCGTTCGTTAGGCGGACTACCGTGAAGGAATGATCCAACCCGGCGAGCAACTCACTAACAGGTTTCTGCTGACCTGGCAAAACCAAGTCTGGATGAATTTCAGCCAGCGGCTGAAGCACGAACCGCCGGGTCAGCATGCGGGGGTGCGGCACTTTCAGGCCTTCATTCTGAATTTCCATGGCGCCGGCGTAGAGCAAGTCGATATCAATGGCCCGGGAGACGTTGCGCCCGTGATCGGCCGGCCGGCCCAGTGCGCTCTCGATGGTTTTCATCTGCCGGTGCAGGACACGGGGATCTCCGTCGTAGGCAAATTCGATCACGGCATTGTGAAATTCGTTCGCGCCTTCCTCGCAGTCCACCGGATCCGTTGCATAAACCGCCGAGGCCAGCAAGGGTTCGCCGACTCCGCTGATCCGGGCGAGAGCGTGGCGCGCCAGACGCAAATTTTCCAGCCGATCGCCCAGGTTGGAGCCCAGCGCCACGCCGACTCTCATTTTGCGCCAGGTAACCCGAGCACATCTTCCATCGAATAAAGCCCCGCAGATTTCCCAACCACCCAGTGCGCCGCCCGCAATGCTCCCCGAGCAAACGTGTTCCGGCTGCTGGCGCGATGCGTTAACTCCAGACGCTCTCCTGTGCCCGCAAAAATCACGGTGTGATCCCCCACCACATCTCCCCCGCGAATGGAATGAACCCCAATCTCGCCGGCGCCTCTTGCGCCCACGTTGCCCTGCCGCCCGTGCCGGGTGCTTTCAATTCCGCGTTGCGCCTTCAAAATTTCCGTCAACGTCACCGCCGTTCCACTGGGCGCGTCCTTTTTCATCCGATGATGCATCTCCACAATTTCCATGTCGAAATCCGCGCCCAACATCTCGGCCGCCTTCCTCGTTAGCCAGAACAGCGTGTTCACCCCGATGCTAAAGTTGGACGCGAGCACGACCGGCACCGACTCGGCGCAGCGTTCGATCCCGCGCCGTTGCTCCGCGGATTGGCCGGTCGTTCCCATGACCAGCGCCTTCTTGTGCTGCGAGACCGCGCGGCAAATGCCCCCGCTGGCGTCCGCATGACTAAAATCGATGACCACGACGGCCTGCGCCATCACCGGCTCCAGGGGATCATCCTTGTCGCAAAGACCGACAATTTCGATGCTCGCATCCTCTTTGGCGGCAGCCGCCACCGCCTGGCCCATCCGTCCGGCTGATCCCACGAGCAAGACCCGCAAGGGCGCCTTCATTTCGATTGCTCGAAAGCCTGGAGAGTTTTGCGCAGCCGCGCCTGATTAGCCTCGCTCATCTCGCACAAGGGCAGACGACAGGCGCTCGACATCAACCCGCGCCAGCCCAGCGCCGTTTTGACCGGCACCGGATTCGGCTCGATGAACAGATCCTTGATCAGCGGGAGTATTCGCCGATGAATTTTTTGCGCCGTCACCGCATCGCCTGCGGTAAAGGCGGCGACCAGTGCACAGATTTCCGCGGGAATAAGATTGGAGGCCACACTGACCACGCCCACCGCGCCCACCGCCATGAAGGGCAGGGTCAGCGAGTCGTCTCCGCTGAGAATAGTGAACGCCTCCGGCAAACGGCCGCGCAATTCGCTCACGCGTTCGACACTGCCGCTCGCCTCCTTGATGGCGATAATATTGGGACACGCGCCGGCCAGACGCACGACCGTATCCGCACCGATGTCCACCCCGCATCGACCCGGGATGTTATAGAGCATGATCGGGATCGATGTCGCGCCGGCAATCGCCTTGAAATGTTGAAACAAACCTTCCTGGCTCGGCTTGTTATAGTAAGGCGAAACCACCAGCGCCCCGTCCACGCCCATTTGCTCCGCGCGTTTGGTGGCTTCGACGGCGTCGCGCGTGGAATACGAGCCAGTGCCGGCCAGCACCTGGCAACGGCCCTTGCCCAGCTGCACGCACTTCTGAATCACACTCTCGCGCTCGGCGTGCAATAGAGTCGGCGACTCCCAGGTCGTCCCCACCGCCACCACGCCATCCACTTTGGCGACAAACTGCGCGTCCAGCAGTTTTTCCAGAGCGCCGAAGTCGATCTCCTCCCCTTTAAAGGGAGTCACCAGGGCCGTGAAAGTGCCGCGAAACATTTTGGGAGTTTTTTAAACCACAGATTTACACAGATGAAACACCGATAGCAAAAACTATCGTTAGTCAAATCTCTCTCTGTTTAATCCGTGTAAATCTGTGTTAATCTGCGGCGAAAGAGATCTTCTCCTAAACCTCAATCGTTCCCTCGAAAACAAATTCTGCCGGACCGGTCAAGGTGACTGCGCCGAAGCCCTCGCCTTTTTGTTGAAAGCCGACCTGCAACTCGCTGCCACCGCGCACGAGGATACTGATCGGACCTTCCGCCTTTTCGATTGCCGAAAAAATGAGGGCACTCGCCACTACCCCGGTGCCGCAGGCCAGCGTTTCGTCCTCCACGCCGCGCTCGTAGGTGCGAATGGCGATGCTTCTGGGACCGCGCTTCTCCAGGAAATTCACGTTCGCGCCCTTGGGCGCAAACATTTGGTGACGCCGGACAAGGGCGCCATCGCGCCGCACATCGATGTCCTCCAGCCGTTTCACCGGGATGACCACATGAGGAACGCCGCTGTTAATAAAATGGATAGCCTCGTAGTCCGCCACTTCCGGCAGCGAAATACCCAAGCGCAGATCGTGCGGCTCGCTCATTTGCAGCGTCACCAATTCGCCTTTCAGCTCGGCGCCGATCACCCCCGCGGGCGTTTCAAAGGAGATGCGCTCGGAGGCGCCGGCCACTTTGTGAGCAAAGCGGGCGAAACAACGGGCGCCGTTGCCGCACATCTCCGCTTCCCCGCCGTCGGCATTATAATAGCGCATGCGAAAGTCCGCCCCGTTGGCGGCCTTTTCCAAGACGAGAATTCCGTCCGCGCCCACCCCGCGGTGGCGATCGCAAATCCGAGAAATCTGTTCCGGCTTCAGTTCAATCTCGCCGCCGCGATTATCCAGCATGACGAAATCGTTGCCAGCGCCGTCCATCTTGATGAAACGAAGCATCCGTTTTGTGTAACATATTCCCCGCCGAAATCCAATGGCAGCGCTTGCTCCCGGCCTCTTTGCCGTTATCAGTCTCCACGTGTTGAAGTGCATGGGAGCCGTGATCGTCGGGATCATTTTCGCCAGCGCCCGCCTCGCTCAGGCTGACGACCTGAACGGCCTCGTGCTGGAGCAGGTTCGGCAAATGCCCAAAGGAGGCGGCTATTCCGTTTCTCACTTTGCCAAAATCAAGCTGGAGGCGGCCGCGCATTTTGAGTCCGGAAAGTTTTTCGTTTTGCCCTCGCCGAATTCCCCCAGCTTCTGCTCCGGCGCGACCTACCTCGTCTTTATTAAGACGATCGAAGCCCTGCGGGACCGTGGCGATCTTCAGCTTGAATTTTCCACCCTCGAGCACCTCATCATCCGAGATCAGCACGATGGCGAAGGCATCTGGGGACGCTGGAACGCAAATGGCCCCGGCACCGCCCGGCTTTTTCACGAACTCGGACTCGGGCGCAACTTTGTCAGCTTCGACGAGGCCAAAGCGGGAGACTTTATCAAAATCTTTTGGTCGAAGGAAGTCGGTCGCAATGAGCATGGGCACTCCGCCATTTTTCTGGGAAGAGAGACACGAGCCGGCGTGGAATATGTGCGCTTTTGGTCGAGCAATGTTGGCGCCGGTTACAGCGAGAAGGAAGTTCCGCGGGCCAAAATTGCCGCCGCCATTTTCTCCCGACTGCAAACTCCCATGAATCTCTCGCGGATTGGCGGAATTCCCGAGGTAGACAGTTACCTCGCCTCCCTCCTGAGCAAGCGGTCCAGTCTGAGAGAAGCCACCAAAAAGTGCGGGATCTAAGGTAGGGACGCCGCGCTGCGGCGTCCGCTCCGCGGATGACCTTCATCGGCAGGCGTGGAGTTTCAAGAGGTCGCGGGGCTTGGAGGATTTGAAGCAAACGCCCAACGTCCAACGCTCAACGCTCAACGTCCAAGTCAGACGAGCGGGGTAACGCTTTGTGCTTCACAGGTAGGGACCCACCTCCGGAGCGTCCGGCGCTGCGGCGTCCGCTCCGCGGGCCCAACCACTTCGGCTCGACGGAGTTTGAAACCCCGGCCGCTCCAGCCTCCGCGCAAGGCTACGGCTCGGCAGGCCTTCGCCCGCGTTACGGCGCCCCACCGGGAGCTAGTTGGCCGCTTTCACCGCTTCGATCATCGGACTGACCGTCTCCATCACCTGCGCGCAAAGGTCGGGCTTCGCGCCGAATTCGCCGATCCTGGCCACAATGGCGCTGCCCACGACCACCGCATCCGCATGCTGCGCGACCTCGCGTGCCTGCGCGGGCGTGGAAATTCCAAATCCCACGGCGATCGGAAGCGAAGTGAACCCGCGCAACGCCGCCACCGACCGCCCCAGGGACGAAGCCACCGCCTCGCGCGCGCCCGTCACCCCTTCGCGCGACACATAATAGATGAACCCTTTGGCCGCCTGCGCGATCCGCTTCCTCCGTTCAGGAGGAGTCGTCGGCGCGATCAGGCGGATATGGACAAGTCCATCGGTCGTTAGGCCAGCGTCCTCTTCGGGAGGCAGATCCAGAATCAGTAATCCGTCCACGCCGGCCAACTCCGCTTCGCGGTGAAAATTCTCCCAGCCGAACTGAAAAATCGGATTCATGTATGTGTAGAGAACAATGGGAATCTGCGACGACTGCCGGATGGCGCGGACGCAATCGAGCACACCGTGTGCGGTGGCTCCCGCGGCCAGCGCGCGCTGCGCCGCCAGTTGGTTGACAATGCCGTCGGCCAATGGATCGGAGAACGGCAGGCCCAGCTCCAGAATGTCGGCGCCGGCCTTCTCCAGAGCCCGGCTCAGTTCCACCGTCTGCGCCAGCGTCGGGTCCCCCGCGCAAATGTAGGGAATAAAGCCTTTGCGTTTCTCCGCGCGCAGGCGTTGAAAACAATTTTCGATCCGGTTGGGCATGTTCCGCGTCGATCAGTGATTTGTTCCCCCGATACAAAGGGGACTGAACCTTGTAACCTTATCATTCTTTTGGCGCCAATTTGAATTCCAAGCTCAACGGCCTCATCGTGGCTGGTCCGTCGCCCTGACCGCCAAGTTTTCGGATGACCCATCGTGGGTAGCTGTGGAGTCTCAAGAGGTTGTTCCGGTTTTTGGGGGCTTTGAAGCAAACGCTC
>DASXIK010000046.1:0-16869 GCA_036498025.1 Chthoniobacterales bacterium | reverse complement strand
TCTCTGCCGGAGTATTACTATTATCAGTATTCCGAGTATTACGCGCAGCCCAACCCCGAGACCGACCCGTTGGCCAGCGCGGTCCATCACCAACAGCAACCCCGTCTGACCCATCCCTCGTAAGAGAGTTTGCCGTCCACCACCCGCGCCTCCCGCGGGGCGCAGACAGAAGAGGCGACACTTGCGGTCAGGAATGGCAGACTCTTTTCTTCATCCGCTGGTTAACTGCGCTCTGGCATTTCCCCAGCTTCTTCCCAAGGATTGACTGATCGCATGGGATTCTTCGGACCAATCTCGTCGCCGCTGCTGGATGAAAGCTCCACGCCTGTTCTCCGGCGTGCCCTGCATCGTGCCCGCGTCGTCGGCAACTTCGCCATGGTCCAGGCAGCCGTGCAGGTAATCGGATTTCTCAGCGGCATCCTGCTGGTCCGCTGGCTCTCCCAACCCGAGTACGCCTATTACACCATCGCCAACACCATGCAGGGAACGATCAACCTCCTCGCGGACATCGGCATCAGCGTCGGACTGATTTCCATCGGCGGCCGCGTCTGGCACGATCGCCACCGCTTCGGGCAGCTGATTAACACCGCGCTGGCCGTGCGGCGAAAACTGGGCGGGCTCGCCATTGTCGTCATCACTCCCATCATGTACTGGATGCTGATCCGAAATGGCTCCACGCCCTTCTACGCAGTCATCCTCGTCGCGGTGGTTGTCGGTGGCCTGATCGTGCAGCTTTCCATGGGCGTTTTGAGTGTGGTCCCCCGCCTGCGCTCAGACCTGGGCCGCATTCAGCTTATCGACTTCACGGGCGCAGTGACCCGTCTCCTGCTCATTTGCGCCTTGCTCCTTATATATATGAGTGCCGGAGTGGCGGTGCTCGTGGCTACCGTGGTGATGCTTCTGCAATATCTCATGCTCCGGTCTTATGCGGCCGGCGTGGTTGATCTGACGGCGGAAGAGAATGTCGAGGACCGGCATGAGATCGTCCGGTTGACCAGGAACCTGGCCGCCAGCACCATCTTCTACTGTTTCCAAGGGCAGGTGACCGTTTTCTTAATCAGTTTTTTCGCGCAACACGCCAATGCCGTTGCCGAAGTCGGCGCCCTTGGACGCCTGGCCATGATCTTCACCGTCATCAGTAATCTTCTGGCCAACGTGTTCGTCCCGGCGTTCGCTCGTTGTCAGAATCGCCGTAAACTTGGCTGGCTTTTCGCCGCGATCATGGGAGGCGTGACCCTCTTGAGCGGAATGATTCTTGTGACCGCGGCAATTTTTCCGCGGGAGTTTCTGTTTGTGCTCGGGAACAAGTACGCCCATCTAAACCACGAGCTGCTCCTCATGGTCGGCGGCGCAGTCACGGCGGCCATTGCCGGGACGTTATGGGGTCTGAACGCCTCCAAGGCCTGGGTGGCCGGTTCGTGGCTTTCCATTCCGCTAACCGTGACCGCGCAGCTTGCTCTTATTCCCTTCACTGATTTTTCGAGCGTGAGTGGCGTCCTCGCCTTCAACCTTCTTTCCGTCTTCCCGAGCCTGTTCCTGAACGTCGCGCTAAGTTATCGCGGCTTTCGTTCCTTTGGCGTGACTGCCGCCGAGCATGCCTAACTTCGGGTATCACTTCGCGCGCTTTCACGGCAACCTGGTGCGCCGGGTTTATCGCGCACTGCTGCCCGTGATTGTCCGGCGCGGAATTTCCTCGCCGCGGGCGCTTGACCTCGAGGTCTTCGCCTATTCCAACGAGGAAAATTTGCCCGAGCAGGTGGCCTCGATTCGGTCGTTTCTCCGCCATGCCGGTCGGCCGAGGAAGTTCACCATCGTTTCTGATGGTTCTCATCAAGCGCACAGCCTTCGTCTGCTGAAGCGCATTGACCCGATCATCTCGGTCCGGCAGGCGGAGGCGGTGCCGGAGGATCTGCCCGAAAAATTTCGCCGTTACCTTGAGCATCATGCGACCGGCAAACAACTCGCTCTCATCATGCGGCTGCCGCACGATGGCCCGGCGCTCTATATCGATTCCGACGTGCTTTTCTTTGCCGGCGCGGCCGATCTTGTCCGGCAGTTAGGCGAGGCGCAGGCGCCGGCCTGTTATTTGCCCGATTGTCAATTCGCAGGGGATGAGCGCCTGTTGCGGGATTCGGCGGAGCGACGCGAGCCGGCAAACACCGGTGTCTTGCTTCTGTTCCGCAGGCTCGACTGGTCGTTGGGCATGGGCCGTTTCCTCGAACTGGAGGGCGAGGCAGTTTTTTTTACCAACCAAACAATCACGCATCTGACCATGCATCAGAACGGCGCGCGCGCGCTTGATCCGGCCAGGTATGTGCTACAGCTGGATGATCAGTTTGTTTATGCTGATCGTTACGCCGGCGCCGATTTGGCGCTGCGCCATTATGTTAATCCCGTGCGCCACAAATTTTGGACAAGCCTGAACCATTAGCCGGAACGGTCGTTCGCACGAAGGAACCTCCGCTCCGCATCCTCATTATTATTAATCTCCCGTGGGATCCGCGCCTCGGCGCGGTTCACGTCTGGGCAGAGCTGGCCGAACAATGGAAAACGGAAGGGCACATCGTGGAAAAATTCTGCCTGAGCGACGCCTATCCGAGGCTCACCAGCTCCCGGGGCCTGGGCGCTTTGCGACAGGCGTGGTTTCCTTACCGGGCCGGGCGCTTCGTCCGGCAAAACGCCCATCGCTTCGACGTCATTGACTGTCTGATTGGCACGCTGCCGTTCTCCCGAAAGAAGCTCGGTTTCCGCGGATTGCTGGTGGCTCGCTCGGTTGGGCTTTACCGTTCCTACGAGCACTTCATTCGCCGCATCAGGGAGCGGTGGCCGGACCAGCCGCGGGGCAAAATCCTGGGGCGTGTCTTCTACCGGTTCACCGAGGGCTTGCTCCGCCGAAATTCCAACCTGGCTATCCGGTCCTGCGATCTGATTAATGTGCCTAACGAAGACGAGATCCAGTTTCTGCAGGAAGCCGGGACCCAGGATAAGCCAGCCATCGTTCAGCCATATGGGTTAAGCGACCGGGCCAGGTCTGCCTTCGACCGCAGCATGGAGTCGCCCGAGGAGCGCCTCCGAAGAAAGGAAATATGCTTTATCGGGATGTGGAGCCTGCGCAAAGGCTCGCGCGATTGGCCCGCTTTGATTGAGCAGATCCGTCGCGAGATCCCGGATGCTCGCTTTCAGCTGCTGGGAACGATGACGGATGAAGCGACGGTGCTGAACGATTTGCGTCTGGCCAGTGCGGATGGAGTCCGTTGTGTGCCGACGTATGAACCGGCGGAGTTGCCCGGGCTTCTCTCGTCGTGCGCGGTCGGGCTTTTTCCCAGTTACATCGAGGGATTTGGTATCGCTGTCCTCGAGCAGCTTGCCTCCGGCATCCCCACGATTTGCTATGATGTTCCCGGACCGCGGCAGATTCTTGAGACTGACCGAGCCGATTTTCTGGTGCCTCCGGGGGATGTTCGGGCGATGGCAGATCGCGCCGTCAAAATTCTCAAAATGCAGCCCGGTGATTACGCCAGGCTGTCCGACCAATCCCGGGCCAAGGCCCAGCCATTCCGCTGGGAGCACATCGCTGCCGATACCATCCGGCAATACCGCCAGGCGCTGGCTTCGTCCCAGCGCATCGTTTTCATGCAGCCATTTGGCATGGCCAGCATCACCGGCGGCGGAAGAGTCCTACGGTCGCTTCTGCGCGATGCGCCCGTGCCCAGTCTTTCCATTTGCACGTCGCCGGCTGCGCCAAAGGAAAAGTATCCTGGGGAGATCCATCTCCCCGTGCGCCCAAGTTTCGGTCGCATCGAGCACACCCGCTTGACCGCGCTGCCGCACTCGCTCGCGCCCCTTTTTAGCCGGCGCTTTTTTAGAAAGCTGGAGACAACCTGCCGGACCGCGCAAGCTTGCGCCATTCATGCCATCGCCCATGGCGGCATCGACTTCTTTCACGGCTACCGTTTGTCCAGAAAACTTCGTCTCCCGTTCTTTTTGCAAGTGCACGACGATGTCATTTACACCGGCGCCGGGAAGGCCCCGCGGGAAAGGATGTCCCGATGCCTCGCGGAAGCGTGGCGGGGCGCGGAAGCGCGCTTCGTGATTTCACATGAACTGGGCAGGGAATACAACGAGCGATATGGAGAGCGCGAGTTTCTCGTGGTCACCGATGGCCTGGATCGTGTGGCTCCGGAGGCGCGGCCGGCGACCGGACAATTGCGTGTGTATTTCATGGGTCTGTTCCATCTGGTTTATGAGCGAAATCTCGAGTCCGTGATGAAAGCGCTGGAACTTGTTCCCCCGGATGCGGACGGTGGCCAGCCGCGTTCCATGACTCTAAGGTGCGGCGGATTGAGGCCGGCTTTGCTGAAAAACGAACGCCTCATCCGCCTGTTGCCTTATGGAACGGAGCTGGACGTGGAGCGCGATTTCTCCAGCGCTGATCTGCTTTATCTTCCCCTTCCATTCGGCGAAGAATACCGGGCGTTCGGCGCCTACAGCCTCTCCACGAAAATGGTGAGTTACCTCGGAAGCGGGATCCCGATCCTTTATCACGGTCCCCCCGGCACGGCTGCCTACAATCTGCTTTGCCAGAATCGAGCGGCTATTTTCGCGACCTCGCTTGATGCGGGGGAGGTGGCTGCGGTCCTGGCCGGGTTCCTGCGAGATCATTCGGGCCCGGTGGTCGCCGCCAACGCTCTCAGCCTGGTTCGCCGGGACTTTCTCCGTCGCGAGAAGCACGACAAGTTCTGGCAGCGGGTGCTCGAGTGCCTCCATCCCGGCGCTACCAGAAAGGCCGATCAATGATAACAGGTGCCCTCGCTGGAGGCTCGCAAAGCAGTAGCCTAACCAAAGTTCTTCAGATCGTCCCGAGAATCCCAGGGCAAAACGATGGCGTTGGCATTTATGCGCTGATCGTCGCTCGACAGCTTCGGCAACTGTACGGAGCAGACACCATTTTCGCCGCGGCCGGCCTGCAGGCGCCCATCACCGCCGACGGCTTCGAAGTTCTGCCGCTTGCTTCGGTCATCTCTTCGGCGGTGTCCGCCGAACGTTACGATCACGTTCTCCTGCATTATGTCGGCTACGGTTACCAGGCGCGCGGTGTTCCTTTCTCGCTCGTTTCCGCCCTGGGTAAATTGGGGCGACATCGCCGCGGTCATTGGTTGACACTTTTTCATGAAATTGCCGCCTCGGGACCTCCGTGGGGCAGCGCTTTCTGGCTGCGCCCCTTTCAAGTCAGGATTGCCCGGTCGGTTGCGCGATTGTCCGACAGCTGCCTGGTCAGCAGCGAAAGCTCGCTTGCGCGATTGCGTCGACTCGTTACCGCCGCGCGTATTTTTGTTCAGCCCGTTCCATCCGGCTTTGGCGAGCCTCTCCTCTCTCTCTCGCAAATGACCGGGAAGGATCCGTGCCGCTGGGCCATTTGTGGCGGCAACGCTTTGCTGGAGAAATCAGTGCATTCGTTTCGGCGAATATTAAGTGGCGTCCCCGATGTTTTTCGGCCTCGCGAATTATTTGTTTTTGGGGGAACCGATAGCCAGGTTGTGCGGGACGCGCTCAACGATTTGGCCGACGTAAAATGGAGCTACCAACCGCGGATTGACGGGTCGGCTGCATCGCAAATTCTTACGGACTGCGCCTTTGGATGGATCGACTATTTTCATCACGCTGGCGCGCCGGTCGATGCCCTTTTGAAATCGAGCGTCTTCGGCGCGCTGTGCGCTCACGGGGTCATTCCGGTGATGCCCCATCCGGCGGCCCCACTGGTTCTGGAGGGCGATCGTTTTCCCGGCCTTTTTTGGACCAATCAAATGACGGCGCAGCTCCCGTCAACGGACGAGAGGGTGAAAACGTCCTGGGAAATTTTTCAATGGTATCACCGCCGCGCCTCCGCGAAGCATCTGACGCGCGTTGTCGCTGGAGCGCTGGGTCTGGCGCAGGAATCCACCCCGAGCTCATGATCGCCGCCAGCTCCGCCATCGAAACCGAGATCATTACTCTCTGCCCGGCTTGCTCGCAGCCGGGAGCACTCGCGTTGTCCGGTGGCCGCGATTACGTCTGCGGCCTGCCCGGTGAGTGGAGTTTCTGGCAGTGTTCCGCCTGCCGATCGCTTTGGCCCAATCCGCGGCCGGTGGAAAGAGCCCTCGCCCTGCTCTATCCGTCGAATTACGTCTTTACCAGAACGGATGAGAATTCCGATTCGGCTTTCCCATCCGGACTGGCTGGATCGGTTAAGCTGGCCGTGCTGCAACGCCAATACTCCTACGAATCGCTGGAGACGGGCGCTGACCATCCGCTTGGCCGGTGGTTCGGCCGCATTTTCGGGAAGTTGCTGCGCCATAAGGCCGGCTATGCCGTGCGCTATTTGCCCGGACAGGCCCATGGAAAATTACTGGATGTTGGCTGTGGCACTGGCGCCTTTATCCATTGGATGCAACGACTCGGCTGTGAGGTCGAGGGCATCGAGGTTGATCCGGTGGCTGCGCAGCGCGCCGTTGATCGCGGTTTAACGGTTCACCGGGGAAGGGTTGAGGACATCGCTCTTCAGCCTAACTATTTTGATGCCATCACCATGACGCATGTGGCCGAACATTTTTTCCAACCCCGAAAGATTTTTGAGATCCTCCAGCGTTCCCTGAAGCCGGGCGGTCTGCTCGTTAGCGTCTCTCCGAATCCTTCCGGAATCTCGCGACGGATCTTTCAAAACAAATGGTATGCGCTCGATCCGCCGCGCCATCTTTTCTTGCCGACAGCTGCGGCTTATCACCGGATGCTTGAACCTCTCGGCTTTGCCGTCAGCACGCGGACCTCGATGCGGCGATTTCACTGGGACTTCAAGGAAAGCGCCAGCATCGCCATGACCGGCAGAGTCGGCGCGATAGACGATTCCCGAATGCTGCGCCTCCTCACCCGGATCAGCGGGGGGCTGCTCTCCTTTTTGCCGGGCGTGGGCGAAGAGGTCATTTGTTATGCAAGGAAACGCTGAGCCGGTTAGTTTGTTTGTGGTTCACTGGAATCGGCCGCATGAATGTGCCGGGACCGTGCGCGCATTGCTTGAGCAGTCGGTCCCTCTGAGGGTAACGGTGATCGATAACCATTCAGCGGCGGATGCAGTTCAGGCGTTGCGATCAACCATCGATCCGGGGATCGAAGTCATGCAGTTGCCGGAAAACAAAGGGTGGGGGCCGGCCCTCAATGTCGCCTTGCGCCACTGGCTGCAATCCGGGCGGAATTCCTATTGTCTAATCAGCGCGCACGATGCGGTCCCTTCGGCAGGCTGTGTGGCTTTACTGCGCGAGGCCATGGAAAAAGATCCGCGGCTGGGAATTGCCTGTCCGCAGTACCCCGATGCCAGCATCCCGCATTTCACCTCGGTGCGGGGAGTGCAACTCCGGCAGGGCATGCCCCGGGAACGGGGGGTTGCGCAAAGCGTTGATGTCCCTCATGGGACGTTGATGATGTTGCGGCGGGAATGCCTCGCGCAAATTGGGCTGTTTGATGAACGCTATTTTGCCTACGGCGACGAACACGAACTGGGCGCGCGGGCCGTCCGCCATGGCTGGAGAGTGGCGCTCGTTTGGGGAGCGCTCGTGACCAATCCCGGCACGGCCACGCCAAGTGCATGGCGCAGTTATCTCTTTGCCAGGAATTCTTTGTTGCTCGTGCACGACTATTTTGGCTCCGCCGCCGCCATCCTTCGAGCCTTGTTGATATCGATGAACACCGTTCGGCTGGCGCTCGCGCGCGAGAGTGATTTTGCCTTTTCCGCGAGGGCGCGTTTTGAGGCGGTGCGCGATTATTTTGCCGGGCGTTTCGGTCCGCCGAGGTTTTCATGAAAATCTTGATTTCCTCGCACGCTTTCGCGCCGAGCCTTGGTGGCATCGAAACCGTGAGCCAATTGGTCGCGCAGGAGTTTGTCGCGCGCGGTCACGAGGTGAGGGTGATCACACAAACGGCCGGTGAGAGCCGGGAGAACTTTCCCGTCATCCGGCGGCCGCCGGTCGGCGAATTGCTCAGGTTGATCAAGTGGTGTGACATCTTCTGGCAGAACAATTTGAGCCTGCGCACGTTGTGGCCCATGGCGCTGCGACCCAAGCCGGTGGTCGTGACTCATCAGGGGTCCTATTGCCTGCGTCCGACTGGTGTCGACGGGGCGCTGCGCCTCAAGCGCGCGGTGGCCGGCCGGTTAACCGGCGTGGCTATCAGCCAATTCGTGGCCGACTGTCTGGACGGTCGTTCGACGGTGATCCCCAATCCCTATGACGCCCGCGTTTTCAGAAACGAATCGCCCGGGGCTGGACGCAACGGTGAACTGCTGTTTGTCGGCCGGCTGGTGTCGGAAAAGGGTATCGATCTTCTGCTGGAAGCGTTGAGCCTCCTGAGAAAACGTCAGCTGCAACCGTCACTGACGATCGTAGGCGCCGGCCCGGAAGGGGAGACCGCGCAAAAGCTCGCCGGCGACCTTGGGTTCCGCGACCAGGTGAAGTTCGCGGGTCCGCAGCGCGGTGAAGAACTCGCGAGAACTTTTCACTCCCACCGGATTCTGGTGGTGCCCTCGCGCTACGACGAACCGTTTGGCGTGGTGGCGCTGGAAGGCATCGCCTGCGGCTGCGTGGTGGCCGGCTCCAGAGGAGGAGGCTTGGCCGAAGCCATCGGACCATGTGGACTCACTTTTCCCAATGGCGATGCCGGCGCGCTGGCCGATGTCCTCGAAAAACTGTTGTGCGAACCGGACGAGTGCGACCGGCTGCGGGTTCAGGCACCGCAGCATCTCGTCCGCTTTCATCCTGCCACCATCGCCGATCAGTATCTCGATCTTTTTCGATCCAAACTCCCGTGATTATTCTCTCTCATCCCACGGCTAACCAAAACGTCCGCCAGACTGCGCTGGCCCTGGCCGAGGCGAAACTCCTGAAAGAGTTCTGGACGGGCGTGCATTGGAAGAAGGGAGGAATTTGGGATCGCTGCCTGGGGTTTTCCGGGCGACTGCAGAAGGAATTGCGGAGACGCTCGTTCCCGCCGGAAGTAGAGCCTTTCGTTCGCACATCGCCCGGGCGCGAGTGGGGCCGGCTGGTTTGCGGGCAACTCGGCCTTGGATTTCTTGCGACCCAGGAGACGGGCCCGCTTTCCACGGACGCGGTTTATCGTTCGTTAGACCGGCGAGTGGCCCGGCGCATCAGCAGTCTTTCGGATGCGCGGGCGATTTATGCCTACGATGATGGCGCCATGGAATCGTTTCGCGTGGCCAGGCAACGCGGGCTCAAGTGCATCTATGATCATCCCACCGCTTATTTCCGAACGGTTCGCCAGCTTCAAGACGAGGAGGCGGGTTTGCATCCGGAATGGGCCTGCACGCTCGCGTCTCTGGCGGACAGTCCGGAAAAACTGGCTCGGAAGGAGCAGGAACTGGCGCTGGCGGACCTGGTCATTGTTGCGAGCACGTTTTCCAAGAAGACCCTCTTGCAGGGGACAGGTTTGCCGCAGCCGGTGGAAGTGATTCCCTACGGAGCGCCGCCAGTCGGTGACCGCGCCGGCAGCGCCCCGCCGGGAGCAAGGCTCAGGGTTCTCTTTGTGGGCGCGCTCACCCAGGCCAAGGGGCTTTCCTATTTGCTGGAGGCCGTCCTGCGGCTTGAGCGCCAGGTTGAGTTCACCCTCATCGGGCGCCGCGTGAGTCCGACGATTCCACGACCGGACGTGCTCAACCGTTTTCACTGGTTTCCGTCGCTTCCGCATGCCGAGTTATTGGAAGAAATGTCACGCCACGACGTCCTCGTGTTCCCTTCGTTGCACGAAGGATTCGGCCTGGTGATTGCCGAAGCCATGTCGCAGGGCCTGGTGGTGATTACGACACCGAACACGGCCGGACCGGATCTTATTACTGATGGCGTGGACGGTTTTATCGTGCCCATTCGCTCTTCCGAGGCCATCGAGGAGAAGCTGGACTTCCTGCGGAGTGACGCGAAGGTGCTCGCGGGCATGAAAGACGCAGCCCAGCAAAAAGCGAGCGCCCGGCTATGGGCGACATATCGCCAACGAGTCGCTTCCGTGGCACGCGCTTTGATTCAATGAACACGTCTTCCATGCGTTTTTCCTCGAGTTCTTCCCGTCCGGCGCCCCCGTCGGCCATCACGCCCGCAGCCCTGGCCCGGCACCAGAGGATTTTGCGCAATGTCCGGTGGCTGATCTATCTTTACCTGTTCTTTTTGTTGACTGAGGGCGCACTGCGGAAATGGATTGTGCCGCAACTCTCCAATCCTCTTCTCATCGTTCGCGACCCCGTGGTCATCGCCATTTATATTCTGGCTATCACCGGGCGTGTCTTTCCGCGAAACGGCTTCGTCACCTGGCTTTGGGTTATTTCGCTGTGCTCACTGGTTGCAGGGATCCTGGTACTTGAGCCCTACTTTCCGCCTCTCACGATCGCTCTGGTCACGGGCTACGGGTTTCGCTCGAACTTTCTGCATCTGCCCCTGATCTTCATCTTGCCGGCCGTGTTTAACGCTGAGGACGTGAAGCGCATCGGCAAGTGGACCCTTCTGGGAATGATTCCGATGGGTATTTTGATGGGGTTACAGTTTCGCGCCTCGCCCGAAGCTTTCATTAACCGCGTGGCCGGGATCGGCGAGGGACAGCAAATTCAGACCAGCGGCGGCAAGATTCGGCCGCCAGGTTTGTTCTCATTTATTTCCGGCGCCATTTCCTATCTGACGGCGGCCACGGCCTTCCTTCTCCATGCCATCCTTTCGCGACTTCGCTACAACCCCTGGCTTTTGGCCGCTTCCGGCCTTTGCTTGATCACTGGTCTGGCCGTCTCCGGCAGCCGGGCGGCCGTGCTCGCCGTCGGCCTGGTGGTCTCCACCCTCTCCCTGATTTTGATCATTCGACGCGATGCCTTGAACCAGTTTGGCCGCAATCTGCTGCTCGTTCTGGTGATTTCCTGGGGCGTCAGTCACCTTCCGATTTTCCGTGAAGGCGTGGAAGTTTTGACTCAACGATTTACCGAACCGGGTGAAACCGAGGAGGGCTCGATCGCGGGCGGTCTCATTAGCCGGACATTCAGCGGGTTCACCGAGCCGTTCTACGCGCTCGACCGAATTCCTCTGACTGGTTACGGCCTGGGTGTGGGGACCAATGGAGCGGCGCGCTTCCTCGTGGGTCGCGCCACCTTTCTCCTGGCCGAGAATGAATGGACCCGCGTCTTGTTAGAGAGTGGTCCACTCTTCGGGCTGGCTTTTCTTCTTTGGCGAACAATCCTGGCCCTTCGGATTGGTTATCTCTCCCTCCAGGCGATCGTGCGGGGGCAGATTTTGCCGGTCTTCCTTTTTGGCACCGGGGTTTTTCCGCTTCTAAACGGATCGTTTGGCCAGCCAACCAGCCTTGGTTTTGCGGTCGTGCTCAATGGGCTTTGCCTGGCGGCATTGCGGGTACCGGAGGAAGTCGAAGCGCCCGCGGAACCGGATCCGACACCGCTCCCGGCCGCGCTGCCCAGGCGATCGGCTTATGCTGCGCGCTTGCATGGCGCCGCCGATCAAAACGGCCGGACGAACGGCCTGTCGGATCGATAAATGCCAGCCCGACCAGCCAAGGCGGCGCCCGGATGAGGATACTTCGGGCCATTCACACACTGAATCCGGCGGGCGGCGGACCGATCGAATCGGTCACCCGATCGTCTTTGGTTCTCCGCCGTCTCGGACACGAAGTGGAAATCATTTCGCTCGATGCGCCGGGCGATGCGTGGCTGCGCCAGAATCCGCTCAAGGTTCACGCGCTCGGTCCGGGCCGCGGCAGTTATGGATACTCCCCGCACTTTCTTCCATGGATCCGAGATCATCGCCGCCAATTCGATGTCGTGTTGGTGCATGGCCTCTGGCAGTACGTCAGCTTTGCTGTTTGGCGCGCGCTGCATGGAACTGAGACACCTTATTTTGTTTTCCCCCATGGAATGCTGGATCCGTGGTTCAAGCGGACTTATCCGCTGAAGCATATGAAGAAGCTGCTCTATTGGCCGTGGGCCGAGTACCGCGTCCTGCGCGATGCCGCGGCAGTTCTTTTCACCTCTGAAGAAGAGAGGCGGCTCGCCCGCGAATCTTTTTCGCTTTATCGATGCAACGAAAAAGTGGTGAACTACGGGACGGAAGCGCCCCCGGAGAATCTCGAGGTGGCACGCGAGGAGTTTCTCAACCATTTTCCCCAACTGCGCGGGAAACGGCTGCTCCTTTTTCTCGGCCGGCTGCACCCGAAGAAAGGCTGCGACCTTCTCATCCCCGCGTTTTTGATGCTGCATCGGTCCGGTTGTTTTGACAGCAACTTGCACCTGGTCATGGGCGGTCCGTGCGCTAACGACACCTATTTGCGCCATTTGCGGGACTTGGCCGGATTGACCCAGGATGGCGAAAGGGCGGAGACGCCCGTCACTTTTACGGGCATGCTCGAAGGGAGTCTGAAATGGGGAGCCTTCGCTGCGGCCGAGGCCTTCATTCTGCCGTCGCATCAGGAAAATTTTGGAATCGCCGTGGCCGAGTCTCTGGCCTGTGGAACTCCCGTGCTTATTTCCACGAAGGTGAATATCTGGCGCGAGATTATCGATGACGGCGCCGGCCTGGCGGAGGAAGACGATGCCGCGGGAACCGCTCGCCTGATCGAGCGCTGGCTGGCGACGCCGGAGAACGAGCGCCAGGGAATGCGGGAGAAGGCGCGCGCATGTTTCGCGCGGCGTTTCCAGATCGAGCGGGCGGTCGAGTCTCTCTTGCAAGTATTGCGTGCCTCCAGCCCGGCCCGATGAAAATCACCATCGTTCTCGGCGCCTTCCTGCCTGTGCCAACGACCATGGGCGGTGCCGTGGAAAAAATGTGGCTCGCCGTCGCGACCGAATTCGCCCGGCGCGGCCATCAGGTGGCGATGATTTCACGGGCCATGCCCGGATTGCCGCGGGAAGAATTCGCCGACGGCGTGCGTCATCTTCGCGTGCGCGGCTTCGACACGCCACGATCGCTTTTGTGGTTGAAGTTTCTCGACCTGATTTATTCGTGGCGCACGTTGCCGGTCCTGCCCGAGGCGGACATTATCGTGACCAACACATTCTGGCTTCCGCTGCTGCTGCGTGATGCGAGCCGAGGCCGGCTTTATGTGCACGTGGCCCGATTCCCCAAGGGGCAGATGCGTTTTTACGGACGCGCCGCCCGGTTGCAAGCCCCTTCCACCGCCGTGGTTCGAGCGATCATCGCGCAAGCTCCGGCGCTCGCGTCCAGAACTGCGGTCGTCCCTTATCCGGCTCCTGCCCCGGCGACAACGTCGCCGCCGACGTCCGTGGCCGCGCGGGAGAGGACCATTCTTTTTGTGGGCCGGGTTCATCCGGAAAAAGGGGTGCACCTGCTGGTGCAGGCTTTCGCTGCCGGGGCGCGCACTGTTTTTGCTGACTGGAAGCTGAGGATTGTGGGCCCGGCGGAGGCAAGATTCGGGGGCGGCGGGGAAAGTTATCTTGCTTCTCTGGAAAAAGCCGCGCAAACAGCTTCCACTCAAGTGACTTTTACCGGATCGATCTTCGACCCAGACGAGCTGGCGCGCAGATATGGCGCGGCCAGACTCTTCGTCTATCCTTCGTTGGCGGAGCGCGGGGAATCCTTCGGTCTGGCGCCGTTGGAAGCGATGAGCCGCCAGTGCGCCGTGCTCGTCTCGAGCCTGGAATGTTTTGCCGATTTTGTTCGCGAGGGAGAAACCGGATTTATCTTCGATCATCGCGCGTCAGATGCGGCTCGAGCCCTCGGTCAAAAGATGGAAAAGATCCTGGCTGATGACTCATCTCTCGAGCGCGTGGCTGAGGGAGGGTATCGGAAAGCATCGGAGTATTCGTTGTCGCACGTAGCCGATCTCTATTTGAACGACTTCCATTCCGTCATGCAGGAGTCCCATGTCGCAGGCACAAAACGTTAACCCGAACCAGAAATCGCCCACCGAATCGCCCTGGTCGATGAACCAGCGGCTCCTGCGGATTTTGTGGGAGTTTTGTTGGTTTTTTTTCTGCAGCTGGACGCCCAAGCCTTTGAATGAGTGGCGTCTTTTCTGGCTGCGGGTGTTCGACGCCAAAATTCAAGGAACGCCCTTTGTGCATCAGCGGGCCCGCATTGCCATTCCCTGGAACCTGACGTTGCACGACCGCGCCTGTTTGGGCGATCGCGCCAACGCCTACACGCTTGGCGAAATTGAGATTCACGAACAAGCCATCGTGGCGCAGGAGGCTTATCTTTGCACTGGCACGCATGACTTTGGCGATCCGGCGCTGCCCTTGCAGACGGCGAAAATCTCCATTGGCCCGCGGGCCTTCATTGGCGCGCGCGCCTTCGTGATGCCAGGGGTGAACATCGGAGCGGGCGCGATCGTGGGGGCCTCCAGCGTGGTGACCAAAGATGTTCCCGAGAATGCCGTGGTCGCGGGCAATCCGGCAAGGATCACCTCAAAGCCGCCGGGGTCTGTTGAATTTTCCCGTTGAAAGTTCCTGTCTCAGTCCTGATTCCGATTAAGAACGAGGAGGCGAATCTTCCCCGCTGTTTAGAATCAATTCCGTGGGCGGATGAGATTATTGTGGTCGATTCACAAAGCACCGATGGGTCGCGCGGTATCGCCGAGGCGCACGGGGCGAGAGTGGTGCAGTTTGAGTTCAACGGCCCCTGGCCAAAGAAGAAGAACTGGGCGCTCGAGAACGTCGCCTTTCGCCATGAGTGGGTGCTGATTCTGGACGCGGACGAGGTCCTGCCGCCGGAAGCCGGCGGGGAAATCGCCGAGGCGATCGGCCGGCCGGGAAATATCGCCGGCTACTGGATTAATCGGCGGTTCTTCTTCCTCGGACGCTGGCTTCGTCACGCCTATTATCCGAACTGGAATCTTCGCCTCTTTCGACATTCGTTAGGTCGATACGAGCGGCTAACGGATGCGGAGACCAACAGCGGGGACAACGAGGTCCACGAACATGTGGTCGTGCAGGGACCGACCGCGCGTCTGCGCTGTGAGATGGATCATTATGCTTTTCCGTCGGTCGACGTTTTCATGGAGAAACATAACCGTTACTCCAACTGGGAAGCGCGCGTGGCCGTTGACGGATTGCTTCCCCGGAGCGCCAATGATCTCAGCCATCGCCGCGTGGAACGTCGCCGCCGGCTGAAGCTGCTTTCCCAGCATCTGCCCTTTCGTCCATTGCTGCGTTTCCTTTTTGTCTTCGTCTGGCAGCGGGGTTTTCTCGACGGTCGGGAGGGCTATTACTTCGCTCGCCTACATGCGACTTACGAATTCCTTTGCGTGGTCAAAACCTATGAGCTGCGCCGGCGCGCCCGATTGTCCCGGGACTGAGCGATTTCGATGCGCGTCCTTGTTTGGGGGATTAATTATGCACCGGAGGTTGTGGGGATTTCTCCGCATAACGTTGCTTTATGCGAGTTCCTGCAAAAGGAAGGTCACGACGTGGAGATGGTCACCACCTTTGCCTATTACCCGGAATGGCGGAAAGCTCCGGAAGACCGGGGAAGGCTTTATCGCACCGATCACTTGAACGAGGTGCCGGTGCATCGCTGCTGGCACTTCGTGCCGGGAAAGGCGACGGCTTTGAAGCGCATTGTGCACGAGGCCACTTTTGCGCTGACCTCGACGCTGCGCATTCTCCTGCTCGAGAAACCGGATGTTTATGTGGTGATCTCGCCGCCGCTCATTCTGGGGACGACCGCCTGGTTCGTTTCCCGGCTGAAACGGGCGCCCTTCATTTTTCATGTGAAAGATTTGCAACCGGACGCGGCCGTTGGGCTGGGCATGCTGCGGGAAAGCTGGTTTACGCGCGTGCTTTATTGGCTGGAAGCCTTTGCCTATCGAAAGGCAGCCCGCGTTTGCAGTCTCAGCGAAGAGGTGATCGACGCCTTTCGGCGCAAGGGCGTGCCGGAAGAAAAGCTCATTCTCTATCCGGACAGTGTCGTGGTGCCCGAGGAATCGGAACTCCCGGCGCCCGATGAATTCCGCCGAAGGCACAACTTCACGGCGGATGATTTCCTGGCCATCTACTCAGGCAACCTGGGCGTGAAGCAGGGCCTCGGGATTCTGCTCGAGGCCGCGGAGTTGCTGCGTCCGCATGCCCATATTCGTATTGTCATTTGTGGTGATGGCGCGGCCCGCGAAGCGCTGGAGACCGGCGTGCGCGAGCGAAAGCTTGAGAATGTTTCCATGCTTCCCTTGCAATCGAGCGCGGCCTACTCGGAGCTGCTGGTTGACGCCGACGTTTGCTTGATTACTCAACAGGCACGCGCCGGGAACGCTTTTTTTCCCAGTAAACTTTTGATGACCATGGCTCACCTCTGCCCCGTGATCACGGTGGCCGATGAGGAGAGCGCGCTGGCCCGGGCGGTGCAGTCCGCTGGTGTGGGGGTGAATGTGGCGCCCGATCACCCGCGCGAACTGGCGGACGCTTTGTCCAACCTGGCGCAAGACCGGCCCCGGTTGCGGACCTGGGGACGCGCCGGCCGCGCTTATGTCGAAGGCTTCGAGCGGCGCCGTGTGCAGCAGAAGTTCGTGGCCCGGTTGCAGTCGCTCATCGCCTGAGCGACGGGGCGCTTTTAATAAGCCGTTGGCGGAGGAGCGATCACTTGCGCGAAGGTGCGCAGAATGATGGCGCACTCGAGCGAGACGTTCCAATTTTCCAGATATTCGATGTCGCAGGCAACGCGGTTTTCGATGTCTGAGTTGTCGCGGGCTTCGCCGCGATAGCCGCGGACCTGCGCCAGTCCGGTAATCCCGGGCTTCACAAAGCTGCGCACATGATAGTTCTCCATCAGCCGGGCGAACTGGTTGTTATGCTCGATCAGGTGCGGTCGCGGCCCGACAGTGCTCATATCGCCGAGGAGA
>DASXIK010000045.1:0-8088 GCA_036498025.1 Chthoniobacterales bacterium | reverse complement strand
TACGAGTTGACCGCGCTGGACGATCACGGGCGCTCCGGTTCCTGCAGCGTCACCGTCCGGTAGTGCGATCCCTCGCTGGTGGTAGGGACATCGCGCTGCGATGTCCACTCCGCAGATACGCAACTCGCTCGTGAGTTTCCGTGCGTGGAACCGCCCGCGGAGTGGACGCCGCAGCGCGGCGTCCCTACCATGGGCGCCCACTCCGCGTTACGACAGAACGGGGCGGCTACAGCGCTCTCTTCCTGTAGCCACGGCGCTCTGTCGCCGTGTGGGCGAATGTTCATGAAAGCACGATTTATCCGACAGAATTCCATTGAACAGATGTGCCTGCCACACCAGCGTAACGCTCCATGTCCCGCGAATACACGCTGCATCGCGCCCCGGCCTCCGGATCGATCCAAATCGATTACGCGGCCGAGCTGAATGAGCAGCAACATGCCGCGGTGACCGCCTCGCCCGGTCCGCTCCTGGTTATCGCCGGCGCCGGCTCGGGCAAGACGCGCACCCTGACTTACCGCGTCGCTTACCTCCTCGAGAACGGCATCGATCCGCGGAACATTCTTCTGCTCACTTTCACCAACAAAGCCGCCCGACAAATGCTGGATCGCGTGGCCAATTTGCTGCCGGTGGATGCGAGCGGGCTGTGGGGCGGCACCTTTCATTCCATCGGGAATCGCATGCTCCGCCGCCACGGCAGCGCTCTTGGTTACTCCAGCGGTTTCTCCATCATGGACCGCGAGGATCAAAAGGATCTCATCAACACGGTGGTGGCGCAGGCCGGCATCGACCCGAAAGAAATCCGCTTCCCCAAGGGCGATGTGCTCGCGGAGATTTTCAGTTTCGTCATCAACACCGAAACATCGATGGAGGAGTTGCTCGCCGGAAGGTTTCCCTACTTCCTCCCTTTGCTCGACAAAATTAAGGATGTGCATGCGCGCTACGAGAAGAAAAAGAAGGCCACCAACTCGATGGACTTCGATGATCTGCTCGAGAAAACCCTGCGCATGCTCAAGCAGGATGAGGGCATCGCCTCGTTCTATCGGCGGCAATTCCAATTTCTCCTGGTGGACGAATATCAGGACACCAACAAAATCCAGGCCGACCTGATCGATACCATCGCGCAGGAGCACAAAAACCTCATGGTCGTGGGCGACGACGCCCAGTCGATCTACTCGTGGCGCGGGGCCAATTTCCAAAATATCCTCGAGTTCCCGAAGCGTTATCCCACGGCGCAGGTTTTCAAGATCGAAATGAATTACCGCAGCGTGCCGGAGATCCTGCACGTGGCCAATGCCGCCATTGCCGCCAACGTGCAGCAATTTCGCAAGCATCTCGTCCCCACTCGCGAATCAAAATCGTTTCGCCCGGCCATGGTGGCCTTGAACGATGGCAGTGAGCAGGCCCAGTTTGTGGCCCAACGAATTCTCGAGCTGCGCGATGAAGACGTCGACCTGAGCGACATCGCCGTGCTTTACCGCGCGCATTATCACGCCATCGAGCTGCAGCTGGAATTGTCGCGCCGCGGCATTCCTTATCAGATCACCAGCGGCATCCGCTTTTTTGAGCAGGCCCACATCAAGGATGTGATCGCTTTCGTCCGCCTTGTGGCTAATCCACGCGATGAAGTCGCCTTCAAGCGCATGGTCAAGTTGCTGCCCGGCATCGGCAATCGCAGCGCCGACAATCTCTGGAACGGCTGGGAGAAAACGCTCGCCCCCGCCCCTGTAGCTGGGGTTGGTGACCCCGGTTCCCCAAGTGACTCCGTCTCTGACGCTCCTTCAAGCGCGGCCGGGGTCACCGACCCCGGCTACAGTTGGAGCGAACGCCTGCGCACTCTCAGTGTGGGCGCAAAATCCAAAAAAGCGTGGGAGCAACTGGTGCACACGCTCGATGAAATCGCGCCGGGCGGGCAACCCAATCCGCCGTCCGAGATGATCACCTCGGTGGTGGAAGCGATTTACGACGACTACGCCAAGGTGAATTTCACCAACTACGAATTACGGCGCGAAGATTTGAATCAACTGGCCGCGTTTAGCCGGCAGTTCAAGGATGTGCACGAATTTCTCGCGCAACTGGCCCTGATCAGCAACGTCGATGCCGAAGCGGCGCCCAGCCAGGCAGCGGACAAGGAGGCGGTCAACCTTTCCACCGTGCACCAGGCCAAGGGCCTGGAGTTTCACACCGTCTTCGTTATTTGGCTGACCGACGGAATGTTTCCCAGCAGCCGCTCGCTCGATACCCGCGAAGCCCTGGAAGAGGAACGACGGCTCTTCTACGTAGCCGTGACCCGCGCGCGCGACGAACTTTATCTCTCCTATCCGCACATGCGCCTGAATGCCGGCTACGGCGACGTTTTCCAACGCCCGTCCCGTTTCCTCAAGGAAATTCCCACCAAACTGGTGGAAGACTGGAATGTCCGCCGGAAATGACGAAACACGAATGACGATTGTCAAAGGAAGCCCGAACAATCGAATGACCAAAACCGCGCCCATGTCAGCGTCGTCATTTGAGCTTCGTCATTATTTCGTCATTCGTCATTCGGCATTCGGCATTTTTCCTTAGCATTCATTCGTCATTAGTGCTTCGTCATTCTCCCATGAATCTTTCCCCCGAGAAAAAAATTGCCGGCATCCTGACGCCTTTATCGGCCCTGCGCCGCGAGGATGATCTCGGCATTGGCGACGTCGCCGCCCTGCGTGAGTTCATTGATTGGGCCAGGGACAGCGGCTTTCACCTCGTGCAGTTACTGCCCATCAACGAGACCGGCGGCGATAACAGTCCTTACAACGCCATCAGCGCCATGGCCATCGAGCCAACCACGCTGTACCTCGGCCCCGGTTCACCCGAAGACCTAACGAGCGAAGATTTCGAGTCGATTACCGGTCCGGTCAACCTCAAACACCTGCGCCGTGGACCGGTCAAATACGCGCGCGTGAAAAAATTAAAGCGTGAGCTGCTCAAAAAGGCGTTCGCCAATTTTTTGGCGCAGGCCTCGGACGAGCGCCGTGCGCGATTTGCCGCTTTCCAGGAGGCGGAGCGCGCCTGGCTGGACGACTACACTTTGTTCCGCGTCCTCATGGAAGAGAACCGCGGCAGCGAAGCGTGGGATCAATGGCAGCCGGAACATCGATCGATCGAGAGCGCGCGCGCATGGCTGGCCGCCTTGCGCTCAGACCGCGCGGCGCGGCTGGAAAATCGCCGTTTGTTTTTTGCTTACGTCCAGTGGGTCGCCTACGGGCAATGGCACGAGTGCAAAACCTACGCCGAAGAGCGCGGCATCGCTCTCATGGGCGATATCCCCTACGGAGTTAGTTACTATAGTGCGGACGTCTTCGCGCAGCCCGGCGAATTCGCGCTTGATTGGTCCGGCGGCGCGCCGCCCGAGCCTTATTTCAAGGACGACGAGTTTACCCAAAAATGGGGACAGAACTGGGGCATCCCCGTTTACCAGTGGGAGGTGATGCGTTCGAACAATTTCGCCTGGTGGCGGCGGCGCGTGAGCGGAGTAAAAAACGTCTTTCACGCTTTTCGCATCGATCACGTGCTCGGTTTTTATCGCATTTACGCTTTCCCCTGGCGGCCGTTGGAGAATGAGGAATTCCTGCCGCTCGATTGGAAGCAAATGCTCGAGCGCACCCGTGGGCAATCTCCTCGCTTTATTCCGCGCGATGATCTCACCTGGGAAAACGCGGAAGCGAATCGGCGCGAAGGCGAAGATTATCTGCGCTCGATCCTGCTGGAATGCGGCGCCACCCGCATGGTCGGCGAAGATCTGGGCACGGTGCCGGATTACGTCAGGCCGAGCTTGCATTCTCTGGGCGTGGCTGTATTCAAGATCCCGCAATGGGAAGTCCGCCAGGGACGACTCACTCCCGGCGAAGAATATGACCGGTTGTCCGTGGCCACCTACGCCACGCACGATCACAAACCGATCCGCACTTTATGGGAGGAATCGTTCGAGGCCGTTACCGCCACTTCCGATCAGGCCCGCCAGGATTTGTATCGCATGGCCGAGTTTGCCGGCTTTCAAGGATTACATGCGCAAACCGACTTTGACCGCGATTTTTATCCCGCGATCATGCGCGCACTCTTCGGATGCAACGCCTGGATCGCCGTGATCATGATTACCGATCTCATGAGGCAAGGCGATCGCTTCAATGTTCCCGGAACGGCTGCGGACACCAACTGGACGCGCCGGATGCGCATGAGCATGGCACAGTTCCGTGCGAGCCGAAAAGTCCGTGGGCGAATGAAACTGATGCACCAACTGCTCGAGGCCACCGGCCGAGCCTGATGCTCTGAGAAGGCGCCTAAGAAAGGCGGAAGATAGGCTTCCAGCCTGTCTCGGATGGTGGGCTTCCAGCCTGCCCTTCCCGCGCGACAGGCTGGAAGCCCGTCGGCCGAGACAGGCAAGGATGCCTGTCTTCCATGATATCGCCAACTTTTTAGACGCTCTCTCAGGTCGTTTAGCTGGTGGTTTTGATTGAAAATCCGATTTCATTTCCCGCGATGGATTCGGCCTTGCTCACCATGGGGTCTGTGGCAAGGATTAGGCATGCCGAAACCTCCAATCAAAGTCGCCGTCACCGGCGCGGCCGGGCAGATTGGTTACTCCCTGGTCTTTCGCATCGCTTCCGGCGAAATGTTCGGGCCGGAGCAGCCGATTTCCCTGAGCCTCATCGAGATTCCCAGTGTCATTAACGCCCTCGAGGGTGTGGTCATGGAATTGAACGATTGCGCATTTCCTCTCCTCCATGCCGTCACGCCCACCGCCGACCTGGATGAAGGATTCAAGGATGTGAACTGGGCGCTGCTCGTCGGCAGCATCCCCCGCAAGGCGGGCATGGAACGCGGCGACCTTCTCGGCATCAACGGCAAGATATTCATCGGACAAGGCCAGGCCATCCAGAAGAACGCGGCCAGCAATGTGCGCACGCTCGTCATCGGCAATCCTTGCAACACCAATTGCCTCATCGCCATGAATAACGCCCGGAATATTCCCGAGCACCGCTGGTTTGCCATGACCCGGCTCGACGAAAACCGCGCGCGTCACCAACTGGCCCACAAGGCGGGCGTGGAAATCACCCGCGTGACCAACATGACCATCTGGGGCAATCATTCGGCCACGCAATATCCTGACTTTTATAACGCGAGGATCAATGGCAAAAGCGCGAACGAAGTGATCGCAGACGAGAACTGGCTGAAGGAGACATTCATTCCCGCGGTGCAACAGCGCGGCGCCGCCATCATCAAGGCGCGCGGCCTCTCCTCCGCCGGCTCCGCCGCCAATGCCATCGTTGATACCGTGCGCTCCCTCACCCGGGACACTCGCGGGGACGACTGGCACAGCGTGGCCGTGTGTTCCGACGGAAGTTACGGCGTGGACAAGGGCTTGATCTGTTCCTTCCCCGTCCGCTGCCGCGCGGGCAAATGGGAAATCGTGCAGGACCTTCCGCTGAACGAATTCAGCCGCGACTGCCTGAATGAGTCGGTGGTCGAGCTAAAGGAAGAAAAAGAGCTCGTGCGCGGGTTGTTAGGCTAAATGTGGAGGGCGCCGCGCTGCACGCCGAGCAGGCAGCGCGTATCCCTCCAGATTCATGTCGGCCTCTCGCCGGTCAATTTTTCAAACACTTCCACGTACTTCGCCGCGGTCTTTTCGATCACCTCCGGCGGCAGCCTCGGCCCCGGCGCGGTCTTGTTCCAGGGAAGCGTTTCCAGATAATCGCGCACGAATTGTTTGTCGTAACTGGGCGGATTTTGGCCTGGCCAGTGCCTTTCCTTCGGCCAAAACCGGGACGAATCAGGCGTCAGGCACTCGTCGATGAGAAACAATTCTCCGCCGATCGTGCCAAACTCGAACTTGCTGTCGGCCACAATGATCCCCCGCTTCAGGGCGTAATCGCGTCCGGCCCGAAAAATTCGCAGGCTGAGAAGTCGCACCTTTAGCGCCAGTTCCTCTCCCAGTATATGGAAACAATCATCCATGGTGATATTGACATCGTGCCCCTCCTCGTTCTTGGTGGCAGGCGTGAAAATCGGCGCCGGTAAAGGCGAGGCCAGCTGCAAGCCCGGCGGCAACTTTTCGCCACAGACGCTCTGTGATTCCTGATACTCTTTCCAGGCAGACCCGGCCAGGTAGCCGCGCACCACGCATTCCACCCGCAGCGGCAGGGTTTTCCGCACCATCATGGAACGTCCCTCGAGTTGCTTCCGGAAAACCAGCAGGCGTCGCGGAAATTTGTCGAAATCGTCCGTGATAAAATGATTGTCGATGTCGGAAAAATGCCGGAACCAGAAGGCCGACATCTGATTGAGCACCGCGCCCTTTCCCGGGATCGGGTCGGGCAGGATCACATCGAAGGCCGAAAGCCGGTCCGTCGCGACGAAAAGGAAGGTGTCGCCCAGGTCAAAAAGCTCGCGCACCTTGCCGCTACGGACCTTGGGAACACCCGCCAAGTTGAGCGAGGAAAGGACGGGCGCCGGCATTACCGGAAGATGATTGCCATTTCGCGCTCTCGCGCAACTTTTCTGTAAAGTGGGTTAAAATTTTGTCATCTCGAACAAGATGAAAGCGCCCCGACAGAGCGGGGCCGCTACAGTTACGCTCGATGCTGTAGCCACGGCGCTCTGTCGCCGTGATCGGCGTTCCTCCCGCTCTGCCGGGGCGTTCTTCATTGGACGTTGAGCGTTGAACGTTGGACGTTTGCTGCTTCCATGGCCGGCCTCGTCATCAAACCCCGCGCGCGCATCCTTCACGGGCACGATTGGGTCTTTTCCAGTGAAGTTCTCAAGGTTTTCGGCAAGCCGGCTGATGGCGATGTCATCTCCCTCAAGGACGGCCGCGATCACCTCGTCGGCAGCGCTATTTATAATTCCAAATCGCAAATCGTGGCCCGCCGATTTTCCCGCCGCAAACAGGATCTCGACCTCGACTTTTTCAAGCGCCGGATCGAACAGGCCGCCGAATACCGCGCGCGCCGGAAAATAAATCCCGAACTCTGCCGGGTTGTTTGGAGCGAGAGCGACGGATTGCCCGGTATGATTATCGATCGTTACGGCGACTATCTTGTCCTCCAGACGCTCACCCTCGCGATGGATCTGCGGAAGGACCTGATCGCCCGCGCCTTGATCGAGACCCTGGGCGTCAAGAATATCATCGAGCGAAACGACGCCCCCGTTCGCCGGGCCGAAGGGATGGAAATGCACGCAGGTGTCCTGGAGGGCGCCGCGCCGTCGGCGCCTGTGGTCATGGAAATAAACAGCACGGCTCAAGGCTCGTCCCTGCGGTTCGAAGTTGACCTTCTCCAGGGCCATAAGACCGGGTTTTACCTCGATCAATTGCCGAACTACCCCATCGTGGCGGAATACGCCGCCGGTCGCCGCGTGCTGGACTGCTTTAGTAATCAGGGCGCTTTCGCCCTGACCTGCGCGAAAAGTGGCGCCGGCGAAGTGACCGCCGTGGAGGCCGGCGCGGAGAGCATCCGCTCAGCCCGCCAGAATGCCGCGCGCAACGCCCTCACCGTGCAATGGATGGAAAAGGACGTCTTCGAGTTCCTGCGCGCCGCCGAGAAAGCGGCAGCCCAGTACGATCTCATCATTCTCGACCCGCCCTCCTTCGCCAAGAGCAAGGGAACGCTGCGCGATGCTCTGCGCGGCTATCGCGAACTCCACGTGCGTGCCTTCAAGTTGCTTTCCAAGGATGGCATCCTCGCCACTTTCTCCTGTTCGCATCACGTTCACGAGAACGCCTTCGCCGAAACCATCGCCGCGGCCCTGGTCGATGCCCGCCGCTCCGCTCGCCGGCTGCGCCGCTTCGAGCAAGCGCTCGATCACCCCGTTCTTCCCACCATTCCCGAGACCGAATACTTCAAGGGCTTTCTTCTGGAGATGATGCCGGGCCGTTGACGTTCTTACCAACGTTCAGCTTAAATCATCGCCGTCTTAGAGGCGATGCGGGTGAGGATGGGGACTGAGCCAAGAAACTCGGCCGACAGATTCGCCTCTCGGAAACATAGCGAGCGATTCTCAAAACAGAGAATTGAGAGGAATCCGAGGGAAGGGATTAGAAGATGCTGTTTCTGCTCGCCG
>DASXIK010000044.1:0-3544 GCA_036498025.1 Chthoniobacterales bacterium | reverse complement strand
CCAGGCATCTGTGCGCGCTTTTTTGTTGGCGTCGTTGGCATCGGGCGCTTCGCCTGCGCGCATGAAACCGTGGCCTGCGCCGTCGTAGGTTACAGGCTCGAAGGTTTTGCCCGCGGCTTTCATGTTGGCGATGGCATCGGGAATCATGGCGCCGATGCGCGCGTCGTTACCGGCGAAGAAGCCGTAGACTGGTGCGTTGATGCGCGCCATGGCGTCTTTGTCTGGCGGCGGGCCGTAGAACACGAATGCTGCGGAGAGGTCGCCACGGTTGGTGGCAAAGCGGAACGTCTGGCCGCCGCCCCAACAGAAGCCGGCGACAAACAATTTGCCGTTCGCCGCGGGGATTTTCTTCCCGTAATCGGCGGCGGCGTTCAGGTCGGCGGTGACCTGGTCTGGCGGGAGTTTGCTAACGGCTTCCGTCACTTTGTCGGCGGCAATGGAAGAGCTGCGGCCGCCATTCGGGCCCATGCCTGAAAGCAGGTCGGGCGCGACGGCGATGTAACCGGCGGCGGCAACCTGGTCGGCCAAGTCTTCGACCCAATCGGACATGCCGAAAATTTCGTGGATAATCAAAACTACAGGGCGTTTGTCTTTCGATTCCGGGTAGACGACGAACGTTTCGACGGACCGGCCATCGTGTTTCACGGATACCCACTCACTGTGGCGCGGCGACTTCGCCAGTGCTGCCTTCGCCCAGTCCTGTGCACTCGCAACCTGCGCCAATCCGAGAATCATCAGAGCCAGCAAAATACGCTTCATGTTTTCCCTCGCATTTTAGGATCTCGAGTCCAAATCCGCTTCTGCAAACCGTGGTTCTTTTAGGCAATTCGGCAGTGACGCTGGGCGAGAGCATCATATACGCTTGGGCTTGCCGCTATCAACGTGAGACCGGTCTGGGCAATACTTCCGTTTCGGTATTCGGAATTTCATCGACAGCTGCCGGGCCGGTGAGCAACCAGTGGCTTCGGCTTATTTGTGAGAGGAGGAATGGAGCATGAAAGCACTACTCTGTTGGACGTTGGCGGGGACTGCGGCGCTCGGTGCACTTTCACGAATGCAATCTGCAGAGAAGAAGGACGCAGGCCCTGGTTCTGCGAGGGAGAAGCTGATTGGAGCGTGGCGTCTTGCTTCGCTGGAAGCGCCTGGGCCGGACGGAAAAATGAATCGAGTTACCGACCTGAAGGGCATGCTGCTCTATACGAGTGATGGCCACGTGTCGGTGCAACTTATGTACCCAAAGTCGGCGTCCAGTCTGACGAATGAATACGTGAAGAACGGATATGAGGCTTCTTTCGGAAGCTACGATGTGAATGAACAGGCGCATACGGTGACGCATCATGTGGAGGGATCGATAACGGAGGGACTCGTGGGGAAGGATCTTCCGCGTGCGTTCGCGGTTTCTGACGGGCGCCTGATCATCAAGTCGACTCGGCCGGACGAACACTGGTCGGTTACCTGGGAGCATTACTGACCGGCGTTCTTGGCCGACACACCAGAAACCGTAGGTGCGCCAAAAGAAATTTGTTTTGTGAGGAATACAAACGTGGAGATCAAAAGAGTTGGCTCACAACCTTCTGGCAAAGGTCCGTCGGAGTGGTTCACGGGTACGGTGCGGATCGATCCGTTATTTCAGGCACCCGATCCGGCTTTTGTTCAAGGGGCCAGTGTAACGTTCGAGCCGGGCGCGCGGACGGCATGGCATACGCATCCGCTCGGCCAGACGCTCATCGTCACGGCGGGGTGCGGCCGCGCACAGCGATGGGGTGGGCCGATTGAAGAAATTCGGCCCGGCGATGTGGTCTGGTTTTCGCCCGGCGAGAAGCACTGGCACGGCGCCGCACCAACCATCGGGATGACGCACATCGCCATTCAGGAAAAACTCGATGGCAAGGTTGTCGACTGGATGGAACATGTTAGCGACGAGCAATACCGTGCGTGACGGAAACAAAAGGCGGGGTTTCTTCGTTCTTACAGGTAACAGGCCGGCTGCGTGTCATACTGTCGCCTGGACCGGCCCTTTCGAAGCAGGGGGAACCTTATGGATTCACTCTGGCAGGATCTGAAATACTCCGCTCGCGGGCTACATAAGAGCCCCGGATTCAGCGCCACGGTGATTCTAACGCTGGCGCTCGGCATCGGGGCGACGACGGCGATTTTCAGCGTGGTCTACGGCGTGCTTTTGCGGCCGCTGCCATATCCCGAGCCGGATCGCCTGGAGGCGATATCGGAAGTGAATCACCGCGGCACTTTTTCCCGCCTCGCCGATCCAAACTTCGACGATTTCCGCGACCAGAATCATACTTTCGAGGCGATGGCGAAGTACACCACCGGAGGGGTTGCAAGCGTGGTGGGTCCCGCTGGGCCAACGCGCACTGGTGTCAACTCCGTCACGCGGGATTTCTTCAAGGTATTGGACGTCCACCCGGTGATCGGACGCAGCTTTGCGTCTGATGACGCTCATCCCGGCGCCGCCCCGGTTTTGCTCGCGAGTTATCGCTACTGGAAGGAATATCTGGCGTCGGCTCAGGACCTCTCGCCGTTCAAGCTTCGCATTCAAGACAGAATCTATTCCGTGGCGGGAGTCTTGCCGGATCAGTTCGAGTTTCCGGAAAAAACGGACCTGTGGCTGCCCGTCGAGCTAAATCCCGAAAACACTAGCCGTACTTCTCACAATTATCTCGGCATCGGACGTCTGCGAAACGGCATTAGCGTTGCTCAGGCGAATACCGATCTCGGCATCATCGCTCAGCGCATCGTGCAGCAGTCCACGGAACAGGGCGATTATTTGATGCGAAGTGCAGCTGCGGTTCCCTTGCAGGCTTCGCTGACGGGCCGTGTGCGTTCGCCACTTTATATTCTGCTAGGCGCCGTGGGCTTCCTGCTGCTGGTGGCCTGCGCCAATGTGGCTAATTTTCTTCTGGCCCAGGCCGCGAGTCGCTGGCGCGAGCTGGCCATCCGCAACGCCCTCGGCGCTGGCCGGGGCCGCCTGGTGCGCCAGTTCATCACGGAAACACTTTTACTTTCGGCATTGAGCTGCATCGTGGGCATATTCATTGCTGTCGGCTTGCTGCGCGTCTTGCTGGCGTTGGCGCCGGAGGACTTGCCGCGCCTCGCGGAAGTTACGGTCAGTTGGCCGGTCCTCATGTTTACCGCAGGGATTTCCTTCCTGGCGGCCCTAAGTTTGGGCGTGTTGACGGCCGTGCGCGCGACCTCTGGCGCGCCTGGCGGCACGCTGGTGGAAAGCGGACGCGGTAATGCGGGTAACCTGCGCAGCCAGCTTGCGGGCCGCGCCATCGTTGTCGCTCAGCTCGCAATGACATTGGCTTTGCTCACCGGCGCCGGATTGCTGGGCCGGAGCATGCTGCGCGTACTCTCCGTGGATCCCGGATTTCGCACTGACAATGTAGTGACGATGGATCTCCAACTTTCGGAACCCGGGGACTTGAAGCCGAACGCCGAACTTGCTTTCCGTGCGCACGAATCGCAATTCGTGAGCGGACTCATGCAGCGTCTGCACGGAATTCCTGAAGTTCAGCAGGTGGCA
>DASXIK010000043.1:0-3306 GCA_036498025.1 Chthoniobacterales bacterium | reverse complement strand
CTCTACACGTTCCTCGGTCTAACCGTGGGCTGCATTCAGCACGATCAATCGCCCGATGAGCGCCGCCAGCAGTATGCCATGGACATCTGTTACGGAACGAACAGCGAGTTCGGTTTCGATTACCTGCGGGACAACGGCATGGCCACCACGCGAGAGCAGCAGGTGCAGCGCGGTTATCATTACGCCATCGTCGATGAAGTTGATTCCATTCTCATCGATGAAGCGCGCACGCCCTTGATCATCAGCGGACCGGCCACGGTCTCGACCCATCAGTACGACAAATGGAAACCGCTGGTGGAGCAGCTGGTGCGCAAGCAGAACATGCTCTGCAACCGCCTGGCCAGCGAAGCCAAGGAGGCCTTTGACAAGGGTGAGGTGGAGGAGGGTGGCCTGCTCATGTTTAAGGTCAAGCTGGGCCAGCCGCGTAACAAGCAACTCCTGCGCATGATGGAGGACCCGGACAAACGCCGCGCCATCGACAAAGCCGAGCTGCAATTTTACCAGGACTCGCGCAAGGAAGAGCTCTTTGCCCTCAAAGAGGAGCTGTTCTACACCATCGATGAGAAATCGCAGGAAGCCGATTTGTCCGAGCAGGGCCGCGCCTACATGAACCCGGACGATCCCAACGCCTTCGTCCTGCCCGATCTCATCAGCGAATTTACCGAGATCGATCTCGATCCCTCCATTCCGCCGGAGGAGAAGGACCGGAAGAAGACCGAGCGGCAGCAGCATTGCGACGTCCAGGGCGAGCGCATTCATAACATCTCGCAGCTCCTGCGCGCCTACTGTCTCTTCGAGAAAGACGTTCAATACGTCATCGAGGAGAACAAAGTCGTCATCGTCGATGAGTATACCGGGCGCAAGATGCCGGGACGTCGCTGGAGCGACGGCTTGCACCAGGCGGTTGAGGCCAAGGAAGGCGTGCAGATCGATCGGGAGACGCAGACTCTCGCCACCATTACGATTCAGAATTATTTCCGTCTCTATCAAAAGCTGGCAGGCATGACCGGCACGGCCGAGACGGAAGCGGCCGAGTTCCACGACATTTACAAGCTGGACGTTAACGTCGTCCCGACGAACCGGCCGGTGGCGCGGAAAGATTACAACGACCGGATCTACAAGACGCGCCGCGAAAAATACAACGCGGTCATCAACGAAATTCGCGAGCGCCACGGCAAGGAACAGCCGGTCCTGGTCGGCACCGTCAGTGTGGAAGCGTCGGAGTTGCTCAGTCGCATGCTCAAGCGCGAGAAGATTCCGCACAACGTGCTCAATGCGAAATATCACATGCAGGAAGCGGAGATCGTGGCGCGCGCGGGATTCCCCGGCACGGTCACCATTTCCACGAACATGGCGGGCCGCGGGACGGACATTAAACTCGGCGCGGGTGTGCCCGAGCGAGGCGGTCTTTATGTCATCGGCACGGAACGGCACGAGTCGCGCCGGATCGACCGGCAGTTGCGCGGCCGCTGCGCACGCCAGGGGGACCCGGGAAGTTCGCGTTTTTACGTCAGTTTTGAAGACGACCTGATGCGCAACTTCGGCGCGGCCGATCGCATGACCCGAATTATGGAGCGATTCGGCCTGGAGGAAGGCCAGGAGCTGGAGCATCCCTGGTTGAACAAATCCGTCGAAACCGCCCAGAAACGGGTGGAACAGCGCAATTATCTGCAGCGCAAGCGCACCCTCGATTTTGACGACGTCATGAACAACCAGCGCGAGGTCGTTTATGGCTATCGCAACGAAGTGATCGATTCGGAGGATCCGCGCACGCTCATTTACGAGGTCATCGACGAAGCCGTGCCGGCCAAGGTGAAAGAGCTGGTGGACGAGACCGAGCCCGATTACGCCCCGCTGACTAACTGGGTGAACACCACCTTTCCACTCGGCCTAACGAAAGAGAAGGCGCAGTTCGAGACGCGCACGATTGAGGAGAACGCGCAGTTCCTCATCGGCCGGATCAAGGAATCGTACGAGCGCAAATCCAGCCACGAGGAAGTCAGCGCCGTCAAGAGCCTGGAGCGCTACATTATTCTCAACGCCATCGACCGACTCTGGCAGGAGCATCTCTACGCCATGGATGCCCTGCGCGAAGGCGTTTATCTGCGCGGCTACGCGCAAAAGGACCCGCTCATCGAGTACAAGACCGAGGCTTACGACATGTTCGTCGACCTCATGGCCAATATTAAGAACGAAGTGCTGCATAATCTTTTCCGCAGCACTTCCAATCTCCAGGCCTTCGAAAATTTCCTAGCCACCCTGCCGCAGTTTCTCCTGCGCGAACATGCGCCCACTTCCGCAGCGGCCAACGCGCCGGGCCGCGTTCGCCAGCCACAACCCGTGGGAGCCGTGGCGGCAACCGGCGGCAATGGCGATGGCGCCGGCGAAGTCTCGCTCGATCTGCCGACCCGGCGCTCCCTTCCAAAAGTAGGCCGGAATGATCCCTGTCCCTGCGGCAGCGGAAAAAAATACAAGAATTGTTGCGGACGAACGGCCTAGGCGCGCTGTCAGGCGGCATCCGCGGGCGACGGTTGCCATCTGTTCTTGAATTTACAATCGCGCCCGCCCATCATTCGGCCGTGCGTAATCCGGCAATGGCTCGAATTCTGGCAGGTGCGATTCTTTTCAGCGCGTTACCAGGCTGCGCCTGGTGGCCGCACGCCAAGGCGTCGCCGGTGGTGGGCACGTGGGCCAACCGGATCGGGACCGTTTGGACGATTAAAGAGGACGGAACCTTTGACGTCGACCTAACGAGGGACGGAAAGCGCGACACCTGGGGCAGCTACACGGTTGAGGGCGATGCGATGACGATCAACGATCTGAACCCGAAGATGTCGAAAACCTGTCCGGGCCCCGGCGTTTATCGCTTTCAGCGCAACGGTGCCGAACTCACGTTCACCCTGGTGAGCGACGCCTGTAAGCTTCGCAAGGCAAACATCCTCCTCGGCTGGCGCTTGCGAAAATAGACGGGGAAGTATTCGTTAGGCGATCAGCGGTGCGGCACATCGTAGGTCGTGATTTCCAGTTTGTGGCCGTCCGGGTCGCGAAAGTAAATGGAGTGCGAGATTTCGTGATCCTGAAACTCAAATGAAATGCCGTGGCGCCGCAGTTCGGCTTGGGCGGCTTTGAAATCCTTGCCGGACGCGCGAAAGGCCAGATGCAACATCCGGGGATTTGAGTTGCCACCGCGCGGCGCGCGGTGCAAACCGTCCGCCGGGCGTTCGGTATCTTCCGTGTGGAAGAGCGCGATGGCAGTCGTTCCTTTGCCGATGAAAACGGGGACGCCCTTCCAGGCGTCATCATAGC
>DASXIK010000042.1:0-2957 GCA_036498025.1 Chthoniobacterales bacterium | reverse complement strand
GGCCCCGGTCGCGGCGGCATCACCTGCGGCTACCGCGACGGCGGCTGAACCGGAAGTTCGCCGGGCTTTAGCTGTGCAGCCGGAAGACTTGGCCAAAAAAACGACTGCCGCCGGCGGAGGCCCGAACCGCGTGGACATTCGGCCACTCAAGAAGACCTACGTGAAAGTGGTGGTGGATAATGAAGCCTCCACTCCCGCCTTTGAACGCTGGATTTCTCCCAGCGACGGGCCGGTTATTTTCCACGGCCAGCATTTCTCGGTGCGCGTGCTCGATCGCGAAGCTGTGCAGATCAAGAAGAACGGAAAATCCGTCGCGCCCGATGATAGCGACGTCACCATCGAGTAGTTAGGCCTTTCTGTGGTGGCAGCCGTGCCGGCTGCGCCCCTCTCCCCGCAAGTGAATCAAAAATCTTCCACCACGACTCCCCGCCCGGCGGCTCTGCGGTTGTCCGCAAAGAGCCAACGAAAGATGCAGGCGACAGGCCCGCCTCCACAGCCAACCAGAGTGGGCATGATCAGTCTCGGCTGCGCCAAAAACCTGGTGGACGCCGAGATCATGCTCGGCAGCGTGCTCGAACGAGGCATGGAAATTACCTCGGATGCCGGCGAGGCGGACGTGCTGGTCATCAACACCTGCGCCTTCATTGATTCCGCCAAGGAGGAATCCATTGAAGCCATTTTGGAAGCGCATCAACGGCGCGGATTAAACAAGCGCGCGCATCAAAAACTGATCGTGAGCGGCTGCATGTCTCAGAGATTTGCTCACGAGCTGCGGGAATCGATGCCGGAAGTGGACGCCTTCATCGGACTCGATCAGGTGGCCCAACTCGGCGCCGTCGTCGAACGAGTGCTCCACGGAAGTTCACCGGGCCCGGCGGATGAGCTCGCCTTCGCGGACGGCCGGCCTACTTACATTCCGGATTACGATACCCCGCGTTTCCGCCTGACCCCGCCGCATTCGGCCTATTTGAAAATCGCCGAGGGCTGCAATCATCCCTGCAGCTTCTGCGTTATCCCGCAGATGCGCGGCAAACATCGCAGCCGTTCGCCGGCCTCCGTGCTTTCCGAGATTCGCGCTCTCGTGACCGAAGGGGTGCGTGAGATTAATCTCATCAGCCAGGACACCACTTACTATGGGATGGATCTTTGGACGGAGAAAGCCGGCCCGCGCCAGCCGGTCGATTCCTCACGCGGCCCGACTCTCTCGGCGCTGTTGCGGGAAATCCAGACCATCGACGGCGACTTTTGGGTGCGCCTTCTTTATACGCACCCCGCCCACTGGAGCGATGAATTGATCGAGACGATCGCGCAGTGCCCGAAGGTAGCGCGTTATATCGACATGCCGCTGCAGCACATCGATCAGAACATGCTTCAACGGATGCGCCGCGAGACGTCGCGCGAGCACATTGAAAATCTCATCGATCGGCTGCGCGCGGGCATCCCTGGGCTGGCCCTGCGCACGACTTTCATCGTTGGTTTTCCCGGCGAGACCGAGGCGGAGTTCGAGCAACTCCTCGGCTTCATCAAGAAAACACGTTTCGAGCGTCTCGGCATTTTCAAATACTCCCAGGAAGACGGGTCGCGCGCCGCCCGCATGCCCGATCAAGTTCCGGCCACGATCAAAAACGCGCGTTACAAGCGCGCCATGAAACTGCAGCGGAGCATCGCTCACGAGATGGCGCTGACCAAAATTGGGCAGAAGGCCAAACTTCTGGTCGATCAACCGCTGGTCGCGCGGACCGAGGCGGATGCGCCGGAGGTGGACGCGCGTGTCCTTCTCTCCAAGCCGGCACCCGTCGGCGAGTTTATTCATCGGACAGTGACCGGCGCTCGCGGTTACGATCTGCTGGCCTAGGTTGTAGAGGCGGTTGTGCCAACCGCTGCCTGGAACAAACAGGTTTCCGCCGCGGCGGCACCTCTCCAATCTCCCTCTCCCCCTCGCGAAGCTCGTCTTTTCAGCCCCTTTTCGCCATCCTGACGCAGATAGCGGGTGACATCCCCCCGCATTTTCGGTAATTTATTCCCTTCTCTCCATCTCTAATGGCCGACCCCAAAGAACCGAAAAAGGAAACTGTTCGCATCACTCTGCCGCCGCCGCCCACAGGCCAGCCTACTTCCCCGGGCGCAGTTCGACGCGAGACGGTCCGAATTAATTTGCCTGCCCGTCCGCCCGGCAATGGGACGGCTCCGCGACCACCGCTCAGCGCGGCCAATCCGACCGCCCGTCCGCCTATTGCCCGATCCCCGCTTCCGCCCGCGCCCGCCAAGGCGGTGGCGCCTCCTCCGGTTTTTCGGAAGCCACCTTCTCCGCCATCTTCGGCCGGCGCCCCCGCCGCCGCAGCCCCCCCGTTGATGCCCCGGACCGCATCCGGCCCAGCCAACGCCGCCGGCCCGAAGAAGGAAACAGCGCGCATTTCCGTTTTGCCCGCGCCGCCGGCGCGCACCGGCCCCGCGGTGGAAATGAAGAAGACGCAGCCGCTCGTGAGCCTGCCGGAGCCAAGCGTGCAAACAGCGCCGATTGCTGTCAACGTCGAGCCGGTAGAGCCCGAGGAAATCTTCATCAGTGAATTGCCCATGCCGCTTTGCTGGGCTTTGCTAGCCGCTTCCGCGGTGATTTTGACAATTCAGATTTGGAATTACTTTAGCTGATGGAGAACTCTGCCACCATCGAGCTAAACGAAGCCAATTTCGAAAAAGAAGTCACTCACAGCGACAAACCAGTGATCGTCGATTTCTGGGCAGAGTGGTGCGGCCCCTGCAAAATGATCGCTCCGCTCCTTGATGAAATCGCCCGGGAAAAAGCCGACGTCAAAGTCGCCAAGGTCAACGTGGACCATAATCAAAGCCTTTCCTTCAAGTACAACATCCGCGCCATCCCTTCGCTGCTCTTCTTCAAGAACGGGGCAACTGCGCGACCAGGTCACGGGCATGACCAGCAAGAAGGATTTGCTCGGCCG
>DASXIK010000041.1:0-2853 GCA_036498025.1 Chthoniobacterales bacterium | reverse complement strand
CCCGAAGGGGAGGAACGTCGCCAGCTCCTCGCGCGCAAGATTGATCTCCTGTCCGAACAACTCCCCGATCCGCCGGGCGGCACGCGAGGCGTCAAATCGGGCAGCGCGATTTTTCCCTGGATCGTTGGCCACGAGCAGGCGGCGCTCGACTTGTCGGAGAGTTTGCAGGATGCAGGTTTTCTGGTCCCTGCGATCCGTTATCCCACTGTGGCCAAAGGCTCGGCGCGGCTGCGCATCACCGTGACGGCAGCACACGACAACGCCCAAATTCGGGCACTATGCGAAGCACTAACCCGACTGAGTCCCTGACGTTCGCCGTTTACAATCCCGAGGCAGCCGTCTGACGCAGAAGGGGAGTCGGCACCAACGCGGGATTCTCCATGACGGTAGTAGGCGCATCGGCCGGAACGTCATCCGGGCCGGCAGCAGGTGGCGCGGGCTCGGCTGTGGCGCTGTCGGCGCCAGCATATTTGGCCATCAACCGCTGCTCCATTGTTTGATGTTCTGCGGTGGTTTGGCTGGTGGACGAGCAGGCGGAAAGCAAAGCAACACTCAGAAGGCAGGCGGCGATTTCGATTTTCATGATGCGATAGTTATCAACGGGCGGGTTTCTTTTCCTCCCGACGCTCTTATAATTACTATAATCCGCGGTCTGAAGGCAAGCACTTTTTTCAGGTCTCCCGGACCTCAGATGGTAGGGACGCCGCCGCTGCGGCGGCCGCTCCGCGGATAGGCCACTTGCCCGGGGCCGCAGCGCGGCGTTCCTACCCAAACCGGGCAAGGATCGGGCCGAGTTTCTTGATGGTCCCGGCCGGCCACAATTTCCGCTCCGTCGCCAAAGCCGAATCAAGAGCCGAGTGCTCGGGCCAATTAGCCTCCCGCGGGATGCGGGGGATTACCTCCAGGAGAACCTTCTTGGCCGTCTCCGCGTTGGCCAGCAGATGGCCGAAAACTGTTTGCGCCGAGACCGGCTCCTCCTCCGTCTTCCAGCAGTCGTAATCCGTAACCATGGCCATGGTGGCGAGGGCGATCTCCGCTTCGCGCGCCAGCTTCGCTTCCGGCAGATTCGTCATGCCGATGACATCGAATCCGTGCCGGCGATTCAGTTCCGATTCCGCCCGCGTGGAAAACGCCGGCCCATCCATGTTCACGTAGGTTCCGCCGTTATGCACTTTCAACTCCAGCTTTTGGGCCGACTGGAATATTAACTCGCGCAGGTGGGCGCTGATCGGTTCGGCGAAGGTGATATGCGCCACGATGCCCTCGCCGAAAAACGTGTGGCCCGCGCGGCTGCTCGTGCGGTCATAAAATTGCGAGGGCAAAAGGATGTCACGCGGCGCGTACTTTTCCTGCAGGCTGCCCACGGCAGTCACGGAAATGATCCAGCGAACGTTGAGGGAGCGCAGCGCGTAAATGTTAGCGCGATGATTCAGCTCCGTCGGCAGAAGGCGATGTCCACGGCCATGTCGCGGAAGAAAGTAGACCTGCCGATCATCCACCTGGCCGCCGATGATGATGTCGGAAGGAGAACCAAACGGCGTGTCAATCCTGTGCTCGCTGGCATTCCTGACGCCCTCCATTTGGTAGAGCCCGCTCCCGCCGATGATGCCAATTGCCGGATTTTTCTCGTCCATGCGCCGGGCGATTAAATCGGAAAGCGGAAGGAGATGGGAAGCGCATAATCAATAGGGTGTTCATGCGAGGAGGGTCGAATACCCACGCGGGTAGACGAGGAGGGACCTTCCGTTTGCGCTGGCCGTCACGCTCCGGTCCCTTCGGTGTCGCTCGCGGCTGTCGGTGGGATCCCTCGCCGTCTTCGCTGGCTCCCGCCACGGCGGGCAGGCGCCACGGCGGGCAGGCGGGATGACAAGCACGAGGACTTTTCGCGCAAGCGGCCCCAACGAGGAGCAGAAAGTCACCGCGGGCTTCTGACTTGGACGTTGAGCGTTGGGCGTTGGACGTTGAGCGTTTGCTCCAAAGTCCCCCAAAAATGTGAACAACCTCTTGATGCTTCACAAGTAGGGACGCCGTCCGGCAGCTGCCGGATCCGCTCTGGGGTTCGATCCGAAGCGAAAGGGCCCGCTTCGATCAACCGTGGCCAAGCGCGTCCGCCCGTGTATTATTTCCGCCCATCCATGCCGAAATTCTTTATTAAGACTTACGGTTGCCAGATGAATGAGCGCGACTCCGAGCAGGTCGCGCATTCGCTGCTGGAACGAGGCTACGAGCGGGCCGCGCACGAGTCGGAGGCGGATGTGGTCCTACTCAACACCTGCAGCGTGCGCGACATGGCCGACCAAAAAGCGCTCGGCAAAATGGGCATGCTCGGGCGCATGGCCAAGGACCGCCCGCACGTGGTCTTCGGATTCCTCGGTTGCATGGCCCAGGCCCGCGGCGGTTCCCTGCTCGACCATTTGCCGCATGTCGATCTGGTGGTCGGAACGCAGAAATTTCACCGCGTAGCCGATTACGTGGAGGAAGCCGTCCATCACAAGCAGCAGCGCCGCATGGATGATCCGCGATTTTCCATCGTCGATGTCGCGGCTGAGCCGGGTTCGCAGGCCACGATTCGCGAGCAAGAGGTCGCGCGCCGCCAGGCCACCGCCTTCGTCTCCATCATGCAGGGCTGCAACATGCATTGCACGTTTTGCATCGTGCCGCAGACCCGGGGCGAGGAACGGAGCCGTTCGATCGCGGAAATCGTCGCCGAAGGGCAAAGCCTCGTCGGCCAGGGCGTGAAGGAAGTGACCTTGCTCGGTCAGATTGTGAATCTCTACGGGCGCCATGAATTCGCTTCGCGGAATGGCAAGAGTCCTTTCGTGCAATTACTGGAGGCGGTGCACGAAATCGACG
>DASXIK010000040.1:0-6885 GCA_036498025.1 Chthoniobacterales bacterium | reverse complement strand
GACATTGTCCATGACCTATTCACGGTCTTTTATAATCAAGACGCCGCCAAATGCTGATTTTGTCTAAAGGGGAGCGTTTTTGTCGCCTGTCCAGGAGCTGGTGGCTTGTCATCCTGAGCCGGCGAAGACGGCGAAGGATTCCACCCATCAGGCGGCGGCACGCTTTGTCGCTTGTGTGATCCACGGAGCGCGTGGGAGGTCCTTCGCTGGCGCTCAGGATGACAGAGGGGCTGGGCAACTGCTGCGTACCTACTTCGCCTTGGCCGGCAGAGGCCGCAGGATCAAGTTCCCCACCCAATCTGGATGGGCCACGCCTTCGCGATAGGCCTGGAGCGATTCAATCGAAGAATTGACCCGCAAATTGCTGTAGGATTGATCCAGGTTTTGCCAGCGCTCGTGCCAGTAAACCGCCGCCTTCACCCGCGGGTAACGCGTGCGAAAAAGATGCAGGGCCTGCGCGATCCACTCGGGCTTACGGATTCCAGGTTGGTTGACCGCGTAGGGAAACTCGCCGGTGGCCCATTCCGCGATCATAATCGGTTTCGCGGGATCAAGTCCGCACATTTCCTGATAAGGCCAATCGACCAGGGAAGGAATGTCTGGATTCGGCTCGTCGGTAAACTGCTGGCCGTAAACACTGATGCCTAACCAATCCACATAATCGGAGCCGGGATAGTAGGAGGGCGCAAAATTCCAGGTATCCAGCGGACTGGAATAGTTGTTGGTGTGAAACATCCATTGGATGTTGCTGGCGCCGCGCGCACGCACCCGATCGACCACATGGCGGTAGGCCGCTTTGAATTGCTCGGGGCCACGCCAGGTTTTCTTCTCGATGTCCCATTGGTCGGCCCCGTAGAAAATTCCCGACCAGGGGAACCATTCGCCATTCATCTCCACACCAAAAACCACGATCATGGGGTGACCAAACGCGCGCGCGGCATCGCCCCATTGGTCGATGTAGGCATCCCATTTGCCGGCTATAATCTCCAGCAAACCAAATTTGTCCGGGCCCCGGTTTTGCTCGTAGGGCCGGTCCCAGGGCGACCAGAAGAGCAGGGGCAATGATCCATGCCGCCAGATCAGATTCAGGTTGGCTGTGGGGAAACTTTGCTCTCCCCAATAACTGGAGGAAGCGATGATGGCCTGGTGTTTGCCCACCATTTGCTCGAAGTCCTCGATCGTTTCCAGTGTGACCTCGTCTTCTTCGTCGCCAAAATCCATGAAGGCCCCGGTGTAGGCGCCCTTTGGCGGCGGCACTACGATGACAGGGCCGTTGGGATCAAGGGCGACTGGGGGAGTTCTGTGGCAAGAACAGACGAGGAGCGCCGCCGCCAAACGAATGACGAATGACAGCTTCGCAATGACGAATGACCAATGACCAATGACGAATGTTCGCACCGCGAGGATCAACGGATGAGCGCGACGAGAGGAATGGTTCCGCATGAATGGCATTCGAAATTCGTCATTCCTTCGAGCTTCGTCATTCGTCATTCGTCATTTACAGGCCGTTAGGCCCGTACGGGCACACTGGCAGTACGCTCGAGTTTGCCCCAGCTCACCCACGCGCCTTTGATGGCGCGGAGAATGGCTTTCCAGATGCAGTAGCTCAGCAACGGCCGGTAAATCAGACGCATGGGGAGAATGCGCCAGGCGCGCCGCACTGGTTCACGTTCCAGGATACAGGCGAGCGTCGCCAGAATCACGTCCATGGCGAGAAAGGTGATGACAAAGGGCAGGAGCGCGCGCCAGGCGCCGAAAGGCAGGGACAGCAGCAGAAACAAATCCACCATGGGCGTAATGGCGACGAGGATGATTTGAAAAAACCAGACACTCGGCAGACTAAACCAACCGAGCGCTCGATAATTCCAATTGAAGACCATGTCGCGATGTTTCCACAAGCACTGCAGGGTGCCGTAGGCCCAGCGAAAGCGCTGGCGAGCCAGTGTGCGAATGGTTTCCGGAGCCTCGGTCCAGGCAATCGCGCCGGGCACATAAATGATGCGCTGCCCGTGCTTGTGCAGGGCCAGGGTCAGATCGGTGTCTTCCGCCAGCGTCTCCAGGCTAAGCCCTCCCGCCTCCTCGATGGCCGATTTGCGAATCGCGCTGATGGCGCCGGGCACGACGGTGATGCAGTTCCAGCGATCGTAGGCGCGGCGATCAAGATTAAATCCACAGGTGTATTCCAGCGCCTGGCATTTGGCGATGAAGGTGCGCAGGTTGCCGACTTTGGCGTGGCCCGAGACGGCGCCGATGGATTCATCGGCGAACGGTTCGAGCAATCGCGGGAGCGTATCCCGCTGGCAATGCGTGTCGGCATCAATGAAAACAATCAGGCCGTGCCGCGCGCCAGCCAGACCCCGTTGCAGAGCCCGCGCCTTTCCCCGGTTCTCCTGGGTAAGCAAGCGAATGCGCGGATCGGTTGCCGACAGCCGCTCAACCTCGGCCGCCGTCCCATCGCGGGAGCCATCGTCCACCACGAGCACTTCGATCTCTCCAGCGTAGTCGGTCTTGAGCAACGACTGCAGCGTCCCCGCGATCACCTTGGCTTCGTTATAAGCCGCGATGACCACGCTCACCGGTTGATTAAAATCATGATGCGGTCGTCGCCGGAACCGATAGGCCAGCCAAATAACGATGAGAGTGCGCACCACCACCAGACCAGTGGCGACGGTCATGAACGCCCAGAGAAACTCTTCGATCGCGTGATAAATGCGAAAGCCGGTGCTGCTGACCAGCCGGCTCATTGCCTGCTCGCTCTTCTGCAACGGGGGCATCAGATCATCACGCGTGGTCCCAAGCAGTGTGCTCAATGGCACCACCGTGTCGCCCCGCGTATGCAGCCAGTCGAGAATGCGTGGCAGAGCCTCGACCGTCTGGGAACGATCGCCGCCGGCGTCATGCAGCAGGATGATGTTGCCGTCGCGCCGTTGTTGTTTGATGCGCTGAAGAATAATGTCGGCGCCCGGCCTTGCCCAATCCTGCGGGTCGATATTCTCCAGCACCACGAGGTAATCCAAATCCTGGGCGATCTGCAGCGGAGCGAGTTCGCTCAATTGCGAAGGACTTGTGTCCGCGGCGTAAGGCGGCCGGAACAGGGTAGTCGCACGCCCCGTGATCGATTCCAGCAGCAACTGCGTCGCATTCAACTCCAGCCGGATATGTTCCGGCCAGCAAACCGCCAGGTTCGGATGGTAATAGGTGTGATTCCCGATTTCGTGCCCCTCATCCACGATCCGCCGGACCAAGGCCGGATAATTTTCCGCATTCTTGCCCACGACGAAAAATGCCGCCTTCACGTTCGCCGCTTTCAGGATATCGAGAATTTTCGGAGTCCAATCCGGATCGGGACCGTCATCGAAGGTCAGCGTCACCTGATGCTCTCCGCCCTGGCCTTGATGGTATAACGTCGGAAACTGCGGGAATTTCACATATTGGGCCGTCAGGTAACCCTGGGCGTCGACCGCCAGGTTGCGCATCCCGTCGGAGCGCGTCTCGTCCACCGTGACAATTTCGCCTTCCCCCAGGTCCGCGATGGTGTCGGTGCTCTTCAGAACCTCCAGCGCGGCGCGCGTGGCCGCTTCGATTTTAAAATCCCGCGGCACGCTTAACGCATCCCAAATGGCGGTATCCTCCGCGCCTAACCGGTAAAGGCCAAAGCCGCCGGCCTTTCCATTGCGCACCTCGCGCAATTGATTAAGAAACGTGACCACATCCAGGAACGAAACGGTGTGAATCTTGTTCGCATCCTCGTAATCGAAGGTGGGATTGTAATCCGGCGCGGCGATCGCCAAGGACTCGACTCCGGCACTGCTGGCCCGGCTCATGGCCTCGGGAAAACTCGTTAGTTCCGCCTTCTTCTCCCCTTCCGTCCAGTCATACCCGTAACTGCCCAGGGTGATAATCCATTGCTTGGTGTCGGCGTCCTCCAGCAGGACATGCAGCCAGCCTTCAAACCAGGAGCGCGACCCAAGCGGCCCCGGCGGATCGATGTCGGAGGTTTCATCAAAGAGCATGGCCACAAATCGATCGACGTGTTCCGACAGGTCATCGAAGTCCAGGTAATCGAGTTCCTGTCCCGGTTGCACACAGAGCCACAGCTCCTTTTGTTCGTTGTGCAGCGCGGCGGCAAAACGGTCGAGCAGGCCGGTGATATCCTTCTTGTAGGCGGGATCCATTTGCTCCCAATCCACCACCACACCCGCGGCCTTGGCGTTACGCAGAACGCTCAGGACATTTTCAATGAAACGATCCTGCCGGTCAGGCGCACTGCGCGCGAGATTCTCGATCGCTTCCGGTTGCCACGTATCCCCCACCAGATTCGTTAGGAGAGGCATCAAGGCGAAACCTCTGGCCGCGGCCAATTTGGGTAACCGGGCGTCCGCATCAATCTGCAAATCTCCCAGGCCGTTCGCCACCGACATCCATTCCGGACAGACATGAGTGATTTGCGCGGCGTGCGCTTCCAGGGAGGCGTAGCTGTAAGGGTCGCCATTGGTGTAAAAAGCCAGGTGGACTTCGTTGTCCGGCGATTTCTTGTGCGTCTTGGGCGCAGACCCACCGATTTTCTTGGCAGCCTGACGCACCGCGCCGAATTTCTGCCAGAGAAACGAACCGGGCGACGGCGAAGGCCCGGGTTGGCCTTGCTTCTGATAGGTCTTGAGCTGCCCCTTCAATTGGCGCAGGGAAAAGGGCACACGCATGCGTGGCGACACAAACAACGTTTGCACGAAGAGAATCGTGCCCACGAAAGCCAGGATGCCTCCGAGCAGGAGGGTCAGGCGCAGCCGGGGCCAGCGCTTGCCCGCCGGGTCAGAGAAAACAAACGAGGTAACCGTGTCTGGAGGAATATCCTGCATGAAGGCTGAAGATTGAGCGCCCAGACCATAGCAAACCCACCGGGGAAAGCAGCAAGGCTTCTTTCTGGGCAATCAATGTGTGACTTTAGACGCTGCCGCCCCGCGAATGTTCAGCAGCAGGCGCCGCCCTACGGAAGGAGGAGAGAAGCCGCCAGTTCCCTCCCGCCCTCGCGCAGGAGCTCGGCCGACTGCGCGATGCTTTCCGCCTCACTGCCAGCGTGATCGGCCGCCACATAAATTCCATCGAACAGCTCGCGCAGACGCGCGTCGCCATCCGAACGCCCAACGACCGCGAAAACACGTTTCCCAAGCCTCCGCCCGATCCGCGCCACCTCTGCAGGCGCCTTTCCCTCGAGCGTCTGCCGGTCAAGGCTTCCCTCACCGGTAACAATAATGTCTGCGCTCCGGATTTTATTTTCCAGGCCGATCGCTTCCGCCACCACCTCGAACCCCGGCCGAATGCTGGCGCCGCAAAAGCTCATCAGGCCAAAGGCCAGTCCGCCGGCCGCGCCCGCTCCGGGAGTTGCGCGATAGTCCACGCCAAGATCAGTCGCGATGACGTCCACCATTCGGGCGAGCGCCTCTTCCAGAATCGGAATCTGCTCAGGCGTCGCCCCTTTCTGGGGCCCGAACACGCGGCTCGCTCCATTTTCTCCGAGTAACGGATTACGCACGTCGGCAGCCGCAATCACGTGCACCAGTTGTGGAGGCGGTTGGGCCAACCGCCTGTTCTTCTTTAAATCCGTGCTTCGCATAAGCACCTCTACAACGTCTGAGGTATCAATCCGCACGAGAGTTCGCAAGTCACTCACCATTTCCCCCAATTCCCGATCGCCCTTCGCGAAAAACCGAAAGCCGAGCGCGCGCGCCATGCCATAGCCGCCGTCGTTAGTCACACTTCCACCCAACCCTGCGATAATCTCCCGGGCACCGCGCCGCGCGGCCGCCACCATCATCTCGCCCACTCCGAAGGTGGTCGCCTGCCCAATGTCGAAGCCATCCGGACGCGCCTGCCTGAAACCAGCGACCTCACTCATTTGCATGACGGCAGTGGCATGCTCCGGCAGCCAGACGTAGCGGGCCGTCACCGGCCGGGCAAACGCATCGCGGGCCGCGCACTCACTCCAACTTCCTCCGAGGGCCTGACAAAGCACTTCCGCCGTTCCCTCGCCTCCATCCGCCACCGGCACTTCTTCGATTTCCGCGGCCGGCAGAGTCTCCCGGATGCCGGTCGCAATATGGTGCGCCACTTCGCGCGCCGTCAGCGCACCTTTGAATTTGTCCGGCGCGATCAGAATTTTCATCAGGTAGGGATACGTCGCATCCTGAAACGCGAGCACAAAGTATCACCGCGCACTTTTCTGACTTGGGCGTTGAGCGTTGGGCGTTGGACGTTGAGCGTTTGTTTCAAAGTCCCCCAAAAACCTAAACAGCCTCTGGAGACGCCGCACCTACCTTTTATCCGCGTAATTTCCTTTCCAATATCTCCCCGACCACCTGTGGATTGGCCTTCCCTTTGGATAATTTCATCACCTGACCCTTGAGAAAATTCAGGGAAGCGGCATGGCCCGCCTTGAAATCGGCCACTGGCTTGGGGTACGCGGCGATCGCTTGGTCGCACAGCGCTTCGATGGCTGCGGTGTCGCTGAGTTGCTCAATGCCCTTCTCCTGCACGATGCGCCCCGGTCCCTTCCCGGAAGCAAACATCTCGCCAAAAACTTCCCGGCCCTGGCTGCTGCTGATCTTTCCGGTCTCCACCAGAGTCACCAACTCATCCCACGCTTCCGGCCGAATGGGACATTCGGCGATGGTTTTGCCGGAGTGACTCAGCGCGTTTTGCAGATCGTTAAGGATCCAGTTGGCCACGCTCTTTGCTTTCTTCGTCGCCTTCGCCGCCGATTCGAAGTAGCGCGCCAGCTCCAGATCGCTGGCCAGCACACCCGCGTCGTACTCGCTTACATGGTATTCTTCCACGAACCGCGCCCGCTTGGCCGCGGGCGATTCCGGAACCCGGCTGCGAACGTCGGCC
>DASXIK010000039.1:0-3452 GCA_036498025.1 Chthoniobacterales bacterium | reverse complement strand
TGGACGGCGCAGCGCGCCGTCCCTACCAATAAAGCCGCCTCAGACGGGAGGTCGCTTTCGCAGAATCCCTTCGCGGGCCCGCGCCAGGCTGCGGCGTTCGCTGCGCGTCAGACTAACGAGTCCTTTTTTGGCGATCTTTTCCAGCAAGGGATCGATCTCCTGGGACATCAACTGGTCGATGCTCATCTGCTCGTAGCGTTCCGCTTCCACGCGTTGATGGCGGAGCAGACGTTGCAGAAAGGAAGGCTGGCCGAACCCGAGGAGATGGGCGTAGAGCCAGCCCGCCGCTGATCCGCCGAGGTAGGCGCTGTGCACCACCGTGCCCGTCCGGTCCAGGCAAACGAGGATGATGGCCAGGACGATGGCGCCCGAGGCCAGATGTTTGGCTTTAAGCCGCACCGGCACGATGAAGAACATCATGGCGGTCAATTCCAACTCCGGCAGGATGGTGGCGTAAGCCATGACCACGGCGGCCACCCCACCCGAGGCGGCAAACAGGACCGAGCTCGATGGCATCAGGAAAAGATGCCCCAGTTCGCCGCCCACGCCGCCGGCCAGGTAAAGATAGACGAAATGGCGCTGCCCGAGAATGACTTCGAGGTCGCGCCCCAGCAGGTAGAAAATCAGCATGTTGCCTAACAAATGCCAGGGGCCATCATGCAGAAAGAGGGCGGTGACAAACTGCCAGGCATAGGCGTCGTGCAGGCCCTGGTCGCTGATGCCGAGGTAGGCGCGCACCGCGCCCGGCTGCAATACTTCCAGGAAAAGTTGCACCATGAAAACGGCGAGGTTGACGCCGATGAGCGTGAGGAGGGCGACGCGCTGACGCTCCGTCCACGGCCGGGTGTAAGACGAACGCTTTCGGCCGGACAAACGCATCCCCCGAGGGTATGACAACGGGCTTTTTTTGTCTCCTGAAATCGGCTGCTCGAGGGCCTAAATTGACCGCTCGAATCACGGCGACAGCCGCCTACGCCAAGGCTTCGGCGGCCGAGGAGCGCAGTGGCTACAGGCGCCGACGACGCGGCGCCCTTCAGAAGGAGTGGCTACAGCTGTGGCCGCACTGTCCCGCCGCCGGACGAAATTATGCGGCCGCTTCCGGCACGAGCACTCGCAGCGTGCGCTCGCGAATCTGAAACTCCACCGGGCATTGCCCGACCAGCTCGCCGTCCAGTTCCACCGGCACTTCCTGCTCGCTGCTCACGCGAATCCGGCTGGTTTGAAAGTACTCCACCTCCGGCAAGCGGATTTCGGAACTGAAAAAAACTTCCTGCAAATACTTAATGATCTCGAGATAACCGAGTTGTTTGAAGACGACGACGTCGAGCAGGCCGTCATCCAGCCGGGCTTGCTTGAAGAAAGGGAAGGGGCCGCCGTAGCGCCGTCCATTGCCAATCAAGACAAACGATCCTTCCTCGACCTGTGTGTCCGAACATTCGATGAACAAACGCGGCGGCTTCCGGGTGGCGATTTGCGCCGCGGCAAAGAGATAGCTCAGGGGCCCGAAGTTTCGCTTCAGGTTCGCGCTGGTTTCCTTGACCACCTGCGCATCCAATCCCACCCCCGCCAACTGCACGAAATGCTTGTCGTTGGCGCTGGGAAGATCGACCACGCGGGTATGCTCACCCTCAATGATATTCCAGCAGAGGTCGAGATCGTGCGGCGGCAAACCAAGCTCCGTGGCAAAGACGTTGACCGAGCCGATGGGCAGCAGGCCAAGGGTGGCATTGCTGCCGGCCAATCCATTGACCACTTCATGGATGGTCCCGTCTCCGCCGGCGGCCACAATCTTGTCGAACCCTTCCTTGACCGCGTGACGCGCCAAAACTTCCGCTTCGCCCGGGGCGGAGGTCGTGCACACGTGACAGTTGCGGGCCAGGGCTTCCACCCGGGAAAGAACGCGTGTGGCGCGATCACCGCGGGCGGCCGGGTTGAGGATGACAACTGTGTTGTTCAAGAGAGAATTCCCGTCAGGGGCTTTGATCTTTTCTTCAAACTGGGGCGGGGTAACGTCTGCACGTGGGAAAGTTTGTTCGCCTAGCGGGAATTGTTGCCGGAGTTGTCCTTCTCCTCCTGGCTACCCTCGCGCTCGGCCTGAACCTGTATGTGCAATCGCTCGGGACACAAGCGCGGATTCAGCAGGAACTCAGCCACCGCCTGGGCGCGCCCGTACGCATCAAGTCCATCAGTGTCACCCCTTGGAGCGGCCTCAGCCTGAGCGGAATTACCATTGCCCAAAGCGCCGCCGCCGACGCGCCCGATTTTCTTTCGGCCAGAAGCTTTGAGCTGCACGCGGGATTGTTTTCCATTTTCTCCGGAAAACTCATCATCAAGAAGATCGCACTCGTTAGTCCGCGGGTCGTCTGGCCGCAGAATGAGGATGGCAAGTGGCGCCTGCCCGGCGACCGCCGCAACGGGAAAGGTGGAGTGGCGCGAGAGGCGCAGAACACGGAAACAGTCGCGCCGCCCGCGCCTGCAGCCACACCCGACGAGGACACCCGGCCGTCCGCCGCGGCCGCAGAAAAGCCGCCGGAACCGCCCAGAGTCGCGATTGCTCAGGGCCCTCCCGCGCTCGCGCCCGCGCTTCCCTCGGTCCTTGTGGCCGACGTGCAGCGCGCCACCGTCAGGGACGGAGAATTTCGCTTTCTTGATCAGTCGAGCCATCTGGTGGCCGCTTTCGAGGGCGTTGATTTCCACGCCGTCATTCAAAATCTCGCGTCGCTTCGCGGAGTGGCCCGGATATCCCGGATGTCCGCGCGCGATCGTTTCTTCCTCGAGGACCTGCGCTCGCCCTTTCATTACGACGAGCATGAGCTCGATCTGCCCAAAATCTCGGGGCGTGCAGCCGGCGGCGAAGTCAATGGAGCGTTTCACATGCAACCGCAGTCGCCGCAGTCTCCTTTCAAGGCCAGCTTGAAATTCCACGGCTTGCAGGCGGACGAGATTGTCAGTGATGCCGGCGGCTCCCACGGAATGATCCAGGGCAAACTGGAAGGCAGTTTTGCCGGAGAGGGCAACGCCGCCGACGTGAACGAACTGACCGGGAGTGGTGAAGTGATTCTCCACGATGGACAGTTGCAACAATACAGCCTGCTCGTGGCCCTCGGCCAGATGCTCCAGATCGATGAGTTGACCCAACTTCATCTCGAACAGGCGCAGGCCAAATATCATGTCACGCCGGGTCTGGTCACGATTGATGAGCTGGTTTTGCGCTCGCCGAACATGCGGCTCTCCGCCACGGGAACCGTTACTTTTGAAGGCAAACTCAAACTCAATTCTGAGCTCGCCATCAACGACAAGGTGCGCGGACAGCTTTTCAAACCCATTCGCGAAAACTTCAAGCCGATCGCCGAGGAAGGATACTACGCCATTGATTTCGAAGTGGGTGGGACGGTCGACCGGCCGAAGACCAACCTGGTCGATCGCGTTATCGGCCGCGACCTGAAGGATAT
>DASXIK010000038.1:0-2942 GCA_036498025.1 Chthoniobacterales bacterium | reverse complement strand
GACGTCACGCAACTTCAATCCCATGATCGCCAGTTGCGGGAAAGTCTGCGTGGCCGAGGTGGAACACCTTGTCGAGGTCGGCGAACTCGATCCCGACCAGATTCACACTCCAGGTATCTTCGTCGATCGCATTATCCAGGGAGAAAGGTACGAGAAACGCATCGAGTTCCGCACCGTGCAGGGCGGCGCCGCCTCCAAGAAAGAAAACCCCATCCGTGAGTTGATGGCGAAGCGGGCCGCCAGGGAATTACGCGACGGTTATTACGTTAACCTCGGCATCGGCATTCCGACGCTGGTGGCCAATTACATTCCCGAAGGCTTGAACGTCACGCTGCAGTCCGAGAACGGCTTGTTAGGCATCGGCCCCTTCCCGACTGAGAACGAAGTGGACGCCGACCTGATCAACGCCGGCAAGCAGACCATCACGACCATGCCCGGCTCGGCTTTTTTCTCGAGCGCGGATTCCTTCACCATGATTCGCGGCGGACATATCGATCTCGCCATCCTCGGCGCCTTCGAGGTGACGGACAAAGGCGACATCGCCAACTGGATGATCCCCGGCAAGATGGTCAAAGGCCCTGGCGGCGCCATGGATCTCGTCGCCGGAGTGAAGCGCGTCGTCGCGGTGATGGAGCACACCTCGAAGGACGGCAGCCCAAAGATTTTGAAAGAATGCACGCTGCCCATCACGGGCCTGGGAGTCGTTAACCTCATCATCACCGACCTCTGCGTCTTCGAAGTGAAGCCGGGTGGCGGCCTCATCCTCACCGAGCTGCATCCCGGCAGCACGGTCACGGTGGACGACATCCGCGCCAAAACCGGCGCGCCGTTCGACGTCGCCCTGAAGGGCTAGTGCAAATAGCCCACTCTTCGGATACTCTCCGTCTTCCGAATGAGCGACCGCAATTTTTTCACTGAACTGAAGCGCCGCAACGTCATCCGCATGGCCGGGCTCTATCTGGTCGGCGCATGGCTGCTGATACAGGTCGCGAGCACGATGCTTCCCGCGTTCGATGGGCCGCCCTGGGTGTTGCGCGGACTTATCATCATACTCGCGATCGGTTTTATTCCGATGCTGATCTTCAGTTGGATCTTCGAACTGACGCCGCAAGGCCTGAAGCGCGATGAGGACGTCAGGCCGGAAGAATCGATCGCGCCACAAACCGCGCGGCGGATGAATCACACGATCATCGCCGTGCTTGTGGCAGCGCTGGGATATTTTGCGATCGACAAGTTCGTTATCGCACCGCGCCGGCAAATGGGGGGCGGCCGTAACGCGGGTGAAGGAGCGGCCGGGCTTTCAACTCAGGCGACGCCGGATGCACAAGGTCTCGCGGGAGCTCGACCCTCCATTCCGGAGAAGAGCATCGCCGTGTTGCCTTTCGTGAACATGAGCAGCGATCGGGAGAACGAATATTTCGTTGATGGTCTAACCGAAGAGATTCTCACTCGCCTCGCGCAAATCAGCGCGTTACGCGTTCCGGGGCGCACTTCGTCGTTTGCTTTCAAAGGCAAGAACACCGATTTACGGCAAATCGGAACGGAGTTGGGAGTCGCCCATGTCCTGGAGGGCAGTGTGCGCAAGTCCGGAGACCACTTGCGCATCACCGCCCAACTGGTGCGCACCGTGGACGGGTTTCATCTCTGGTCTCAAAACTTCGATCGCAAGCTCAACGATGTCTTCACCATTCAGGAGGAAATCGCGCGGGCCATTGCCGATGCTCTTTCCGCGCCGCTGGGTTTGGCCGAACCAACCAACCCCCAGCGGCAAACCAAAGACATGGAGGTTTACGACAAATTTTTGCAGGCCCGCGCCCTCCTCGCCCAACGCAGCCCCGACATGCTGCGCCGTGCGATCGAACTCCTGACTGCGGCGGTTGATCGCGACCCGCGATTTGCCACTGGATGGGCCGCGCTCGCTCAAGCCCGCGCCCTGGCGTTTTATTATCTGACCGACATCCCTGATCCGCTTAAAGCCGCCGAGGAAGCGGCGCGAAAAGCGCTGGCGCTTGATGATTCGATCGCGACGGCGCACTCCGCGCTGGCCGACGTTTTGCGAGACCGGCATGATTGGCTTGCCGCCGAAAGCGAATATAAACGCGCTCTCCAGCTCAGTCCCGGTGAAGCGGAGACCCACAACCAATATGCCCAGATGTTATTGAAGCTCGGACGGATCAGCGACGCCTTACGGCACGGCCTGCGGGCTTGCGAGCTGGAGCCTCTCGGCTGGGTCCCTCCCTCGGTCGTTAGCCTCGCTTACTTGTCGCACGGTGATCTGGTGCAAAGCAGGACTTTCCTGGATCGTTCCGAAAAGCTTAGCGATCGGCCGCGTGGATTCCAAACGCGCATGGAATTAATCTACGCTCTTTCCCGGCAAGATCGCGATGCGACCCGGCGTGCCCTGACGCTGGCACAACAGACGACCTGGGCGCCGGGGTCACCAAAGCCGGCACTGATCGACGCATTGGACCAGGCGTTAGCCGGTTTCCAAAATTCCTCGGCAGCGCCCTGGGATCTTGGCAAGACATTGAAAGAATTCGGGCCGTCCGGCCGTCTGCCCTTGTCGGCCGTGGCGGTTTTTGTTGGTCAAAAGCAGGTGGCCCTTGATGCCATCTTCCTCGAAGAGAAAACGCCCGGTAATGATATCGCGGCCCTGATTTGGACTCCGGCGTACCAGCCGCTGCGAAACGAGCCGCGGTTTCTCGAATTCCTCAAAACCATTAAAATGCCGGAGTATTGGCGTGTGGTTGGCTGGAGCGAATTCTGCCATGCAAAGGGCGACAAAGATTTCGAATGCAGTGGACCATGAAGATCGACCCGCCTTCGCCCAGCCTACGGCGCGGCAAGCAATTCTTCGCCGAGCTGGGAGCGGCGCAATGTTTACAAGTCTCGCCTCGGTGAAAAGCGATATCTTGAATCGGAATCGGCTCGTTAAAGCGCGA
>DASXIK010000037.1:0-6089 GCA_036498025.1 Chthoniobacterales bacterium | reverse complement strand
AGCTCTCATGGCGCCACGATCTGCCAGGACATCTGCAGACATGTCAGTCGCGTAAATGCCAGTCAACCGAGTGACAGTGGCGATGGAGATGATGACAAATATTGCGCGCAAGATGAACCTGATTCGAAGCAACAATGAACTGCGTTGGCCGACGTGGCAAATACCTGCGTTCCTCTAGCCGCCGCCGGCCTGATAATGACCGAGACCGCGTTTCGACACCCGCGCGCATGGAAAGAGGGGCGGCTGCCGACGGAGTGAAGGAGCTACGGTTTCGTGATCTCGCTTAACCTCCCACCGCCTGGTAATGCCCTAGGCCACGGCGCCACATGAAATGCGCGGCTGCCCACGTCAGGAGCAGCCAGCCAGCCTGGATGGCCAGCGCCTGGAAGAGAGCCGCGCCCCGCAGGCGGTCGGTGAAAATGGCGATGGGGCAGAAGAGCTCATAATAGAAGGGGAGCCATTTCATCACCGCCTGCACGCCCGCGGGCATGATGTCGATGGGGAACATCTGCCCGCCGAGGAAATACTCAAAGGAATAGACGATGAACACGATGGTGGAAATTTCCAGGATCCAAAAGGCCATCATGGCAAGCGTGTAGGTGATGAAGAACTGCATGAAGGCCGCCATCACCAGGGAGACGCAGGCATACACATAAGTTGCGGCATGCTCGGGCAGGCTGATGTAGTGCCGGTAATAAAGGAAGATCAAGGCGATGGGCGGGAGGGTGACGAAGGTGTAAACCAGCCGGCCGCTCAGGAAGATGCTGAAGCGGTAGCCCAGATAACTCACCGGCTTGGTGAGAAACGAATTGATCTGTCCTTCCCGGATGTCCGCCGCGATCTGCCACTCATCTTCCGTGGGCGTGACCAGATTGCCGACCAGGATGGTGAGGAGATAATAATAGATCATCGATCCGTAGTCGTAACCATGCAGGCCCCCGCCGTGCTCGTCGAAGACGGCGCGCCAGAGAAAGACCGTGCCGGCCAGCGGGATTAATCCGAACAACGCGCGCAGGAAATAATTCCAGCGGTGAACGAAGGTGTTCTGCAGTCCGGTGTTAAAGACGGAAAGATATTTAACGAGCCTTGTCATTTTGCATCGGATTGGTTAGGCGAGCGATGGCCCGGTCCTGGAGGCCGTGGAAGAAAATCAGCGCGCAGCTGGCGCCGATCAGGGCCATGAACATATCTTCCTGCGTGTCCCAGACATCTCCCTGGGTGCCGAGGAAAGCGCTCGCCGCGCTGCCACTGGAAAGAGCAGTCCACCACTCGACCAGCTCATACAACGCGCTGATCGCCAGGCAAACGGACAGGGTCAGGAACGGGATCCAAGTTCGACGTTGCACGATTCCCAGACGCAGAAAAAGTTCGCGCGTGATCAGCGCGGGCACGAAGCCTTGCGCAAAATGACCGAGGCGATCGTAATTATTTCGCTGCCAGTGGAAGATCGGCTTCAACCATTCGAACAGCGGAACGCGGGCGTAGGTGTAATGCCCGCCCACGCAAAGGACGCAGATGTGCGCGGCGATGAACGCGTAACAAAGCGTGGTAAAACGAAAACGCTGATAGGTGGCGCCGAGAATAATCAGACCGGCCACGCCCGGAAAAATTTCCAGATACCAGGTGAAGCGATCGAATGGCTGCCAGCCGGACCAGGCGAAAACCGCGGCCACGGGCAGGAGCAGCAGGAGATGGGCAGGCGACGGCCGCGTCATCCTGCTCGACCTTTCCGGACGTGGGCCAGTTCCACCGCCAGATTGATCGCCGCGATCATGCTGTCGGGACGCGCGATACCCCTACCAGCGATGTTGAAGGCTGTTCCGTGATCAGGACTCGTGCGCGGAAACGGGAGGCCCAGGGTGACATTCACTCCGCTGTGAAAGGAATGGAGTTTCAGGGGGATGAGTGCCTGATCGTGATACATGCAGAGAACGGCGTCGAATTCGCCGACCACCGCGCGGTGAAAGACGGTGTCGGGAGAAACGGGCCCCTGGACGGTAGCAGTGCCGCCGGCTGCGGCCGCGAGTTCAACCACGGCGGGCTCGATGATCTCGATCTCTTCGCGGCCAATCTTGCCGGACTCGCCCGCGTGCGGATTCAGGCCGGCCACGGCAATTCTCGGCGCATCGCCCGAGCGCGCTTTCAGGAAATCGAGGAGGAGCAGGCCGACGCGCACGATCTCCGATTGGCGGAGCGCGCCCGGCACGTCCCGCAAGGGAATATGCGCGGTCGTTAGGGCGACGGTCAGGCTGCCGCCGGTGAGGAGCATGGCGAAATTGGTGGTGCCACTGCGCTCGGCAAAGAATTCCGTTTGCCCGGGGAACTTGAAACCGATTTCGTAAATGCCGGCTTTATGGATGGGGCCGGTCACGATGGCATCGAGTTCGCCGGCTCCGGCGAGGGCGGCGGCTTCTTCCAAGGCGGCCGCGGCCGCGCGCGCTGTTTCCGGGGAAGGCTTCCCGGCCACGCCATCGAAAGATTGGCCGATGAGCCGGTATTCAGCCTGGGCAGGCAATCGTTTGGAATCGAGGGCCGCGCGAATGATCTCGGGACCGATCCCGGCGGGATCGCCCAGGGTAATGCCAACGCGCAGCGACATGGCGCATTGTTCGCAGAGGGCTGGCGGAGAGCAAGCGCGCGTGCGCTTGCGTGTGACTTCCAAGTCAGAAGCGCGCGGAGCGGACGGCGCAGCGCGCCGTCCCTACCCTTAAAATGTGCGGATGTAGGCTTTGGAGCGCAGACTGGCCAGCCACTTCTCCTGCAGTTCCTGTGCTTCCTGTTGCAGAAGCTTTTTCTCGATCTCTACGCGCACGGACTCCAGCGAGGGCGTGACCCCGCCTTTCTTTTCTTCCACCTTGAGCAGATAATAATTGCCGCTGAATTCCACGATATTACTGACCCGGCCTGTGGGAAGATCGAACGCCACCCTCTCGAGCGGAGGCGCGAGTGTCTTGCGGTCGATCCAGCCCCAGTCGCCGCCCAACTCACGCGAGCTGTCTTCCGAATAAATCTGCGCCATGCGGTCGAACTGCGCGCCTTTGGCGAGCTTGGCGAGAATTTCCTGGGCCATGGCTTTTTGGGCGGCGGAATTCCCGTCACTTGACTGCGCGGGAATCATGATCATGCGAAGTTTAATCTGCTCCTTGGCCGTAAACTCTTGGCGGTGCGTGTTGTAATATTCCTCGATCTTGGAAGGAGCGGCCACGACGTCGTGCTTCACGTTTTTGCTGCGCATGGCCTGCACGATCATGCGCTCTGACTCCATCTGTTTGAACTCGCCGAGTGAGTAATTCTGTGCTTCCAGCGTCTTGATGAAGGTGTTGCGGTCGCCACCGAAATTTTCATTGATAATTTCGTGCATCCGCTGGTCGATATAATGGTCCGGAATCTGGTAGTTCTCCTTCTTGAAGGCTTGAATAATCAACTGGCGGTCGATCAGATCCTTGAGGGCGAGTTCCCGCGTTTCCTTGATCTTTTTGGCCAGGTCTGCACCGCTAAATTGCGCCCGGAGAACCTTCTCCCGCGGGACGACGAGGGAACGCACCTGCGAGTAGGTGATAATTTCCCCGTTTACCACCGCCGCAATGCCATCGATGACCTCCGCATCCTGGCCATAGGCAGCGAAACAGAGCGGTGAGAGCGGCAGCATGATGGCCGCGAAAAGGGCGATGAAAAGAAGACGCACGATCATTTCACTAAAATGTTCTGATTAGACGCAGTACCTCGGCCAGTCGTTCGATTCTAGGGGCAACTAAACGGGGAAATTTTCCGCTCACAAGGATAAAATCCCCTCGTCGAGTGAGCATCAATTTGCCGTCGCGCACCTCGACGCGCGTGACGTTTGCTTTGGCGGCTGCGAGCTTGATCTCGGTCAAAATGAACAGGTTGTCAATAGCCGCCGGTGGCTTGCCGAAGCTGTCCCGCCAGTCCCGCCGCAGGCGGTGCAGCTGCTCCTGCGTGGTGATCTCGGCCAGATGCCGATAGGCCTGGATGCGCAGCACGGTGTCGCCGATATGGCTCGTGGGAATAAAGGCCGGCACACGGTCGGCCGCGCCCGGGCTCGTGAATTCCGCCTCGTTGGCCGCCACGAAATCGAGGCGCACATCGACCTCCAGCCGGAAACGCGCTTTCTCGCCTTTCAATTGCGCGACGGCCTGCTTCAGGAGCTGGCAATAGAGATCGAACCCGACCGCTGCGATGTGGCCGCTTTGGGCCGTTCCCAGAATGCTGCCGGCTCCCCGAATTTCGAGGTCGCGCATGGCGATGCGAAAACCGGCCCCGAGCGAGCTGTATTGTTTAATGGCGTTGATGCGTTTGCGGGCGGCTCCGATGGACATCAGCTCCCTGGGAAGCAAGAGGTATGCATAGGCCTTGTGCTCGGCCCGGCCGACCCGCCCGCGCAGCTGGTAAAGATCGGCCAGGCCGAAGCGATCGGCGCGATCGATAATGATGGTGTTGGCGTTGGGGATATCGAGACCGCTTTCGATGATGGTGGTGCAAACCAGGACATCAATCCGGCCGGCGACGAACCGTTCCATGACCGCTTCCAGTTGGTCCGTGTCCATTTGGCCATGCCCGATGTCCACGCGCGCGCCGGGGCAGAGGTCGGCAATTTTATCGCGCATGCGCTGGATGGACTGGACGCGGTTGTGCAGAAAAAAGACCTGTCCCTGGCGTTCCATTTCGCGGTTGATGGCGTCGCGGATAATCCGTTCATCGTAACCGCAGACGACGGTTTCAACGGGGAGCCGGTTGAGCGGCGGCGTTTCGATGGTGGACATGTCTTTCACGCCCACGAGCGACAGGTACAAGGTTCGCGGGATGGGTGTGGCCGAAAGAGTGAGCACGTCCACCAGCTTGAAAAGCTCCTTGAATTTTTCCTTGTGGATGACACCGAAACGCTGCTCCTCGTCAATCACCACGAGCCCGAGATCCTTGAACAAGACGTCGCCGGAAATGATGCGATGCGTGCCGATGACGATATCGACGCCGCCTTCGCGCAGCAGCTTGAGCACTTTGCGTTGCTCGCCGGGAGAGCGGAAGCGGCTGAGCATCTCGATGCGCACCGGATAATCGAGCATGCGCTGGCGGAAAGTTTCGAAGTGTTGCTGCGCCAAAACTGTGGTGGGCGCGAGCACCGCGACTTGTTTGCCTTCCATGACCGACTTGAAAGCCGCCCGAATCGCCACTTCGGTTTTGCCAAAGCCGACATCGCCGCAAATGAGGCGATCCATGGAGCGGGAGCGTTCCATGTCCTTCTTGGTGTCGATGATGGCTTTGAGCTGATCGGGCGTTTCCCGGAACGGAAAGGAATGCTCGAATTCGACCTGCCATTTCGTGTCCGGGCCGAAGGCGTGTCCCAATTGAGTTTCTCGTTCGGCCTGGAGGGAGAGCATCTTGCCGGCGTAATCAAAAATCGAGGCGGCCGCGGTGCGCTTGGCCCGCGCCCAGCGAGCGTCGGCCAGAGAACTGAGCGGGGGATTTTTTTTGCCGACGCCGACGTAGCGGGAAACAAGGTAGGCTTGCTCGAGAGGAACGTAGAGTTTGGCGTCGCCGGCAAATTCGAGCGCGAGCACTTCTTTTTCCGCGCCCTGCTTTTCTCGGCGAGGGAGCGCGTCGCCTGTGGGTGAAAGAAAGGGCTGGCCCTCAAGGCCGGAGGAAGATTCGGTGACCGGCAATTTGATGAGGCCCAGAAATCGCCCGACCCCGTGCTCAAGGTGGACGACAAAATCGCCTTCGTTCAGTTCGCTGAAATCAATCTGCGCGCGGTTCCGCGCCAGACGATCGCGCCGCTGCAGGCGGCGGGCGGCATGCGGGGCAAACCTCCCGAACAACTCGGCCGCGGAGAGAACCACCAGGTTAGCCGCGGGAAAACAAAACCCGCGCGGCAGCGTGCCCTCCAGGAGGTCGATGCCCTTGAGCGCCGCCGGATTGCCCAGAATTTCACGGAACCGCTCGATCTCTCCTTCCGTCTGAAAATAAATAACGATGCGCGCTCGTCGGCGCCGCCAATCCTGCAGGCGCGTCAGAAACTGCGCGCGCTTCGCTTCCGCCAGCATGAAATCTCCGACGGCAAACTCGCCCACACC
>DASXIK010000036.1:0-2375 GCA_036498025.1 Chthoniobacterales bacterium | reverse complement strand
CCGTGGTGCAGGCGGACGGCATGCGCGTGGTCGTGCGACGCGCCTGAAACCTTGCCACTTTCCTAGCCGCCGGCGACAACCCGGATAAATTCGATCTGATCGCCCTCGGCCAGCGCTCTGCCGGGCCACTCATGGCGATGCAAGGCGAGGCCGTTGTGCTCGATCAGGACGCCTTGGGGCGGCAACTGGTAAGCCTGCACAAGATCCGCCACGGTTGTCGCGCCACGTGCCTCTGAGAGTTCGCCGTTGAGAACAACCGTCATGATTAGGCGAGCGCCTGGTCCCAGTCTTTCCAGACAGGATCAAAGCCATTTCTCTGAAGGAACATCGCCACCTCGGCGGCTGAGCGTTCATCGCTGATTTCGAACTGCCCGGTGGCAAGCTGGTCCTCACCGTCGGCGAATTCCGGGGCAACAATACGGCCGCGTAGGGTACGATGAAGATTCTCCGTGCCCTGGCGCGTGTAGCCTCCGGGCTCAGTGTGGCTGCCGGCGCTCATCATGGTGACCCCCAGCGGACTGAGCGCGTCGCGCAGCGCGGCCCGCTCGCGCGTGCTCAAAACCAGATGGATCTGCGGGAACGTGACGCGGAAGGCGCAGATGAGTTGGGCCAGCTCGCGATCGCTCATGACAAAGCGCGGCTGAAACTCGCCGGCGGCGGGGCGCAGCCGCGGCAGACTGACGCTGATCTGCGCCTGCCAGCAATGCTTCAGCAGATATTCGGCGTGGGCGGCCAGGGCGACGGCATCCTGGCGCCAGGGGGCCAGGCCAAACAAAACGCCAATGCCGAGCCGGCGAAAACCCGCCCGGTAGCCGCGTTCAGCGCAATCGAGCCGGGCGCTAAAATCGCGTTTCGGCCCGGCGGTATGCAGTTCGTGATAAAGATGGCGGTCGTAGGTTTCCTGATAAACGATGAGCCCTTCGGCGCCGGCGTGGACTACGGGCAGATATTCTTCGGTCGACATTGGGCCCACTTCGATGGCGATGGAAGAAAAACTGGGCGCCAATGCGCGCACGCAATCGGCCAGGTAAGTAGGGCTGACGAATTTGGGATGCTCGCCGGCCACGAGCAGAATGTGGCGAAATCCCTCCTGAGCAAGATGCCGGGCTTCCCTGAGAACCTCGTCGAGACTGAGGGTGACTCGCAGGATCGGGTTATCGCGAGAGAAACCGCAATACCGGCAGTTGTTAATGCACTCGTTAGACAGGTAGAGCGGCGCAAACAGGCGCATGGTGCGGCCGAAATTCCGGGCCGTCAGCGTGCGCGAAGCCTGCGCGAGCTTCTCAAGCTCAGCATCGGAGGCGGGCTGGAGGAGGCGAGTGAAGCCCTGGAGCACGGGAGAAGCAGCCAGAGGCAGGGCATCCAGAATCTCACCGAACGGCATAGCCAGAAGCTGCTTTAGCAGCGGCGGTTTAGCAACCACAGCCCTTCAGCCGGAGGCGAGGGTCCGGCAGCAGGCGGCCCAAAAGCAAACGGCGGCATTCGATCATCGAATGCCGCCGTCTGAGAAACGAAGAATAAACTTAGTATGAGAGAGTCACACCACCGCGGACCATCCCGAAATCGTTGTCCGGACCGCTCAGAACGTTCCACGCGAAATCGGTCATGATGCCGATATGGTGGGTGATGCGAACTTCGAGACCTGCACCAAACTGGCCGGTAGCTTCGGTATGTTTATTACCGATGCGTGAATCCTGCCTGAATTCGGGCTCGTTGCCATTGGGCCTATTAAACTCGTTAAAGAAGCGCACGGTATGTGAGCCACCGCCCGAAGCCCCGAAGCCGGCCCAAGTATAGGGAGCGAAACGGGAACAACCGATGGGATAGCGGAAGGTGAAGGTACCTAGTCCGCCGCCGGCGGAATTGTAGTCGGCGTCGACGAAGTAGCCTTCCGCACCAATGGCCATCCATTTGTTGAAGAAGTACTTCACGTCCAGACCGCCACCAAGCGTATCGTCCTTGTTCAGGAAGCGATCGTGGCGCGCCGCGCCGATATCGATGTGTTGGGTGTCAGTCTGATCGACGCCTCCATCGAAATCGCCCGTGCGAAAATCGTTTATCAATCCAGAGTTCCCGGAAAAGGCAAACGTGCCCCAGAAACTAAAATCCCATTCGTGGGCGCGATACCAGTCACACGGAGGAGGAGCCTGCTGAATGACCTCCTTGTCTTTGCCGGAATATTGCTCAGTACCGGCATAGGCCAACGTGCCGGCCGCGCATAAAATCAATAAGGTTAAGGTGAATCTCTTCATGACGCTGGCTTTTACATGGGTGGAGTTGGAGCGTCAACCATTTATTTTCGAGAAAAATTTAGCCGGGGGCTGCCAGGGGCTTATTTGAAGGTGTTTTTCCTTTAATGCCATAAATTTAATAAG
>DASXIK010000035.1:0-5741 GCA_036498025.1 Chthoniobacterales bacterium | reverse complement strand
CGCACATCCGGGCCATGGCAGAAGCCGTGCGCGGTTTCTCGCCGCGAAAGTGGGAGGGAGCTCAGCGTCTCGACGCTCAGGGCACTGAGGCCCCTCCCACCCTCCAGGTTTCAGGTCTCGAACCGCTCAACATCACGCCCGAGCTCGGTTTCGTGATCGTCGGCGAACGCACGAACATCACCGGCTCGCCCAAATTTTCCAAGCTCATCCTGAGCGACGATTTCGACGGCGGTCTGGCGGTCGCGCGGCAGCAGGTCAGCGGAGGAGCGAACCTTCTCGACGTCAACATGGACGAAGGAATGATCGACTCTGAGGCCGCCATGACACGGTTTCTCAATTTGATCGGCAGCGAGCCGGAGATCTCGCGCATTCCCATCATGATCGACAGCTCCAAATGGAGCGTGATCGAAGCGGGCTTGCGGTGTGTGCAGGGAAAATGCGTGGTCAACTCCATCAGCTTGAAAAATGGCGAGGAGGAATTCCTGCGCCACGCGCGCCTCGTCCGGCGCTATGGCGCGGCAGTCATCGTGATGGCCTTCGACGAACGCGGCCAGGCCGACAGCCTGGCGCGACGGATTGAAATCTGCCAGCGCGCTTACAATCTGCTGACCGGCGCAGCGGAGTTTCCCGCGGCCGACATTATTTTCGACCCGAACGTCCTCACCGTCGCCACCGGTTTGGAAGAGCATCGCAATTATGCGGTCGATTTCATCGAGGCCACGCGTTGGATCAAGCAGAACCTTGCCGGGGCGCGTGTGAGTGGCGGCGTGAGCAACATCTCTTTCTCCTTTCGCGGAAACAACACCGTGCGAGAGGCGATGCACTCCGCCTTCCTCTTTCACGCCATCGGCGCCGGGCTCGACATGGGGATCGTCAACGCGGGACAGCTCGCAGTTTATGAAGAGATTGAGCCGGAGCTGCGCGAGCGGGTGGAAGACGTTTTGCTGAATCGCCGCGATGACGCCACCGAGCGCCTGGTGCAGTTCGCCGAAAAAGTCAGCGCCAAGGGAAAGGCGCCGGTGCAGGACGCAGCCTGGCGGGCTGAGCCAGTGGCGGAACGTTTGAAGCACGCACTCGTGAAGGGGATCATTGATTACATCGATGCGGACACGGAAGAAGCCCGCCAACTAAGCAAGCGTCCGCTTGACGTCATCGAAGGTCCGCTCATGGCCGGGATGAGCGTGGTGGGCGATCTTTTTGGCGCAGGCAAAATGTTTCTCCCGCAGGTGGTCAAAAGCGCGCGCGTCATGAAGAAAGCCGTGGCCTATCTCATGCCGTTCATGGAAGCGGAAAAGAGCGCGAGCTCGAAACCGCAGGGCTGCATCGTCATGGCCACAGTCAAGGGCGACGTCCACGACATTGGCAAGAACATCGTGGGCGTTGTTCTGCAATGTAACAACTACCGCGTCGTTGACCTTGGCGTGATGGTGCCGGCCGCGAAAATCCTGGAAGCGGCCCGCGAGCAAAAAGCCGATGCCATTGGCTTGAGCGGGCTGATTACCCCGTCGCTCGACGAAATGGTTCACGTGGCCGGGGAGATGGAGCGCGAAGGATTCAAGTTGCCGCTCCTGATCGGCGGCGCGACCACCAGCCGCGCCCACACTGCCGTGAAAATCGCGCCGCATTATCAATCCAGCATCGTGCACGTAACCGATGCCTCGCGCGCCGTCGGCGTAGTGAGTTCCCTACTGAATGAGCAGTCGAAAGAGGAGTTCGCCGCGAAAACGCGCAGCGATTACGAGCGCCTGCGTCAGGAGCATTCGGCCAAAACACGCGCGAAGAAACTCCTGCCACTGGCGGAAGCGCGGGCCCATCACACACCGATTGATTGGAAAAGCTACACTCCTCCCAAACCCGAATTCGTCGGCTTGCGTGTCTATACGAGCGATCCGGGGAGCGCACCCGTCTCGCCTTCGCGAACTTCGCCGGAGAAGGTGTCCATCCAGACATTGCGTGAGTACATCGATTGGTCGCCGTTCTTTCATGCCTGGGAGTTGCGTGGCCGTTATCCCGCGATTTTCGACGACGCCGTGGTGGGCTCCCAGGCGCGCGAGCTGTTCGATGACGCCCAGAAATTGCTCGACCAAATTATTAAGGACCATTCCTTCACGGCCCGCGGCGTTTTCGCCTTCTGGCCGGCGCAGGCGCAGGGCGATGACGTGGCTCTTTACGCAGACGCGGAGCGCACGCGCAGTTTGGCGACTTTCCATTTTCTCCGTCAGCAAATCGTGAAACCACAAGGCCAGGCCAATCATTGCCTGGCGGATTTTGTGAGCCCTTCGGGAGAAGATTTCCTGGGCGGCTTTGCCGTTTCCATTCACGGAGCGGACGAGTTGGCCGCCACTTTTTCCGCCGCGCATGACGATTATAATTCCATCCTGGTGAAAGCGCTGGCCGATCGACTGGCCGAGGCTTTCGCCGAGTATCTGCATGAGCAGGCGCGCATCGCCTGGGGATTCGGCGCGGCCGAAGGACTAACGAAAGAGGAACTCCTTCGCGAAAAATACCAGGGCATCCGTCCGGCCGGCGGTTATCCGGCCTGTCCAGATCACGCAGAGAAGCTGACCCTGTTCAAACTGCTGGAACCGGAAACAAACACCGGCACGAAGCTGACCGAATCGTTTGCCATGCATCCGGGCGCGAGTGTGAGCGGCCTCTATTTCTCGCACCCGGAGGCGAAATATTTCGGCGTCGGCCAGATCGCCCGCGACCAGGCAATTGATTACGCCACGCGGCTCGGAGAGCCGCTGGCCGCCACGGAAAAGCGGCTGGCCCCGAATCTGGGCTACGAACCTTAGCATTTCACGCAGAAGTGTGGTCGCGCTCTGTCTTGGTTGGGGAGTGCACGCGCCCTCGCGTGCAGTGTTCGGCGCCCTCGCCGAACACACTCGACGAAGAGGAGGAAGCCGGTGGCGAGGGCGCCAACGGCAGCACGCGAGGCGCGTGCGCTCCCCGGAGGGGATACTTCCCTCGCGGCTACGACATTAGTTAAACCGCTCTTAGACCGACTCGATGGACTGATTGGCCACGGCCGCGACGCCGGCGACGACGGCCATGTTGTCGGCCTCTTCCGCCACTTCCACTTCTTCTTTCGGCCAAACCACATCCCAGGCGAGACCGCATTTCTCGAGCAGCCAGATGAAGTAGCGGGTGCCGTCAAATTCCCACCAGCGCAGCCCGTGAGCGGCACAGCGCGGCTGTGCATGATGATTATTGTGAAAGCCCTCGCCCATTCCGAAGAGGCCGACCCAGAAATTGTTCCGGCTCTGATCGGTGGTTTCGAATCTCCGGTAACCCAGGTTGGGCATGTGACAGATGGAGTTGACCGCCCAGGTCACATTGTAAACAAAGAGCATCGGCACGTAGAGGCACCAGAGCATCCCGGAAAACCCGAACGTGAAAAAAAGAGTCGCGGCCATGGCCAGGTGCGGCAGCGCATAGAGCGCGGAGTTTTCCCAGAGGCGGCAGTACCAGATCTTGCGCACGTCCGCGGCGTACCGCCGGGAACGTTCGCGGAAAGATTGCGGCTTGCGCACCAGCCACATCATATGGGCGTAAGGGAACCCGTGGACCGGGCTGTGGATGTCGTCGTCCGTGTCCGATTTCAAATGATGATAGCGATGATCCCCCACCCACATCACCGGGTCGCCCGCCAGCGTGACCGCCGAGCCGGTGGCGAAGATGAACTTTAGCCATTCCGGCATCTCGAACCCGCGATGGGTCAGATAACGATGCAGATAAAGGGTGGTGCAGATGCCGCCGAAGAAGAAAATCGTCAGCATGACCGGCAGATAAACCAGTCGAAAACTGGTGAGCAATCCAATCACGCCTAACAACTGCAGGCCGACAAGGACGCTAAAAATGAAGAAATGAACTTTTTCGCGCTTAAACATGAGGAGAGAGGGAGAAGAAGAAACGAAACGCGGCCAGACTGCCGTAAAGAAGTAGGAACGAGGGCGCAATATGCCCGAGACGGGCCCGTCGGGCAATGTTTTTTTCTCGGGCGATGATTTACTGGAAAAAAACGGACCAGGCCCATACGCAGATAGCCAGATTTCCGGAGATTCAAGATTTAACCACGGATTACGCGGATTACGCAGATTTAGAATCCATAAGAGGCGAATCTTTCCCGTCGTCTTATTCGCGTGCATCCGTGCCGTAACGCGGGTGAAGGAGCGGCCGGGCTTTCAAATCCGCGGTAAAAACTCTTTCTTCAATCCTTTCGGGTCTCGCAAAAATCGGGGCAATCCAGTCAGGAACCCGTGGGCAATAAACAAATTCCACATGCGATCCGGGTCGCAACGTGATATCTCTCTGCAGTCCGGGGTGTAGCTTAGCTTGGTAGAGCGCGTGGTTTGGGACCACGAGGTCGCAGGTTCGAATCCTGTCACCCCGATTTGTGAATGTTTTACACTTAAAGGTTCGATGAAACTCCTCGCCGCCTGCGCGACGGCCGTGTTTGCTCTCGCCCTTGCGCCTTTGCTTGGCGCGCAAGTCGCCGCGCCCCCCTCCGTGGATCTCCCGGAACCGTCTCCCGCTGAACGCGCCGCTCCGCCTCCTTTGCCTTCGATCGCTCCGGACGTTCCGGAGTTGTCCCAGCTGGACGAGGCTTTCAAGCGCACCTCCATTGGCAAGGCCGGGGACGAATTTCGCCAACGGGTGGAGATCCGCAGACTGCAGAATCGAGTGGGCAACGATGAAGACATCATCGCCGCGAAGCGCTTGGCGGAAGCGGCTACGACCGATTTGCAAAAGCGCGAGCGCCTGCGCGAATACTACGACCTCTACTACGGCAGGATGCGCCAGTTCGCTTCCAGCGAGGAAACGCGAAAAGCGCTCGATGAGCTGAAAGCAACCCACGTGAATTTGCTGGCGCAACCGCGGGTGCGGCCGATCGCGGGTCAACCACTGCCGCCGGTTGCCAAGAAAGACAAATCGGCCAAGCCGAAAAAGTCGCGCTTTGGCCGCACCACCGGACAGTAAAGAACTGCTAGAACCCATCTCATAAATGAGAGGGGTTCTAAGGGCTGGTGATGGGCGGAAGGGTGATCTGGGTCCCGCCCGAAAGGAGAATCCGATTGGCGATGATCTGCCCCCATACAGTCGCCCGATCTTGCACCTGCACGGTGCGAAAGTTGGCCATGAGTGTGCCCTCAAAACTCGACTGTCCGGCGATCTTGGCATTGGCCCCTTTGCCGACAACATTGAAGAGAACATTGTTCCAGTTCATCCCGCCCGCCAAAACAATGCGGGAATTATCGAGCAGCGAAAACTTGGATTTCACATTGATGACGAAATTCGTCGTGGCCGTTCCGTTTAAAGTCATGGCGGCGCTGCCGCTCAAGGCAAAGGTCTTGAGGTTGAGCACCACGGTTTCGCCGGGCGCGCCCGTCAGGGCGGCGGTCTGAGTGTTTTTCAGGTTGAATTTGGTAAACGGGCGGTTAGCCGCCAAATCGCTTGCCGCCCCGGACACCGCCAGCGCGCCGGCCACCACGCTATTGAGCACAGCGTCCTGGTCATGAATTGTCGCGCCGGTGATGACGCTTCCCCCGCTCATCTGCAGCGTGCCGTTGCTACCGTAGTAAAGGGCCCCGTTGAGAGTGGAAGAGGAGAGACTGACATTGGCGTTTCCGGCAGCGCCGACATCCCCGTTGACCGTGCTCCCGCTGAAGGAATTACCCAATGTGCCGGCGCCCAGGGAGAAAAGGGCCCAATGTTCCAAGCCGGCCATCTCCGGAAGC
>DASXIK010000034.1:0-4194 GCA_036498025.1 Chthoniobacterales bacterium | reverse complement strand
CCCGTCCTTCACGATCCACACCTCAGATCGGAACGCCCCTGCCCGACGCGCAAATTCTGCCGCAGGCCGGGCATGTAATCCCAGTTCATTCAGGATCGTAATCTCCTGCGTAGCAACGGTTTCGTCCTGGGGGCTGGTTTTGCGCATACGATGGATTGACTAACTCGTGCCCCAGCGGCGGTGCAGAAACTTTTCGATCGGCGAAAAGAAAATCTTATCCGCCAGCAAACCGATCACGACAATGACCACCATGATCGCGATCACCTGATCCATGGCGTTCGCTTCCCGGCCGAAATGGAGAAGCTGGCCGAGTCCAAAACCAGTCAGAATCGTGACGAAAATCTCGGCGGCCATGAGTGAGCGCCAGGCGAAAGCCCAGCCTTGCTTCATCCCGCTAACGATGAATGGCAACGCAGCCGGCAGGATGACTTTAAGCCAGATGTGGAGCCGCTTCGACCCCATGGTGAGGGCCGCCCGGCGATAAATCGGCGGCACGTTGCGCACTCCCGTCTCCGTTGCAATCACGACCGACCACAACGTTCCCATGACGACGACGAACAACATGGCCGCCTCAGTTTGGCCGAAGCCCATGATAGCGAGCGGAACCCAGCAGATACTCGGCAATGTTTGCAGTCCCAGGGCCAGAACGCCGACCGTGTCGCGAAACAAATTCCAGCGCGCGGTCAGCAATCCGAGAGGCAGGCCGCCAATGATCCCAACCACGTAACCAATAAGAAGACGGCGCATGGTGACGAGAGTGGCTTGCCAGAGCGTGCCATCTTCAACCGCATTCTTGAGGTATTCCCAGACCAGCATCGGTGGCGGCACCAGCACCTTGGGCTTGAACTCCATGTAAACAACCCATTGCCAGATCAAAACCAAGACGCCAAAGAAAATAGCGGCCGAGAGGAACCTTCTCATGAAACCGCTCCCGCGTGTTCCGGATTGAAGCTCTTGAGCGAGCGCATGATCTTGCTCGAGTAGGCGGCGAGCGCGACCGTGTTGATATCACGCGGACGCTCCAAATCGACCAAGAACTCCTCCTGGATCCGGCCCGGGTGCGGCGAGAACAGAAGCACGCGATCGCCCAGGCAAGCCGCTTCCCGCACGTTATGGGTCACGAAGACGATCGTCTTCTTGCGCTCTTTCCAGATGCGTTGCAGATCGCCGTACAACTGCTCGCGCGTGAGGGCGTCGAGCGCCGCGAAGGGCTCGTCCATCAGAAGGACGCGCGGGTTGGGAGCGAGCGCCCGCGCCAAGGCCACGCGCTGCTTCATCCCGCCGGATAACTCGTGGATATTGGAATGCTCGAAACGCGTCAGGCCCACCAACTCGAGATAATACTTGGCCACGTCGCGCCGATCCTTATTCGTTAGACCCGGCTTCAACTTCAGCGGGAAAAGAACATTGCCAAAAACATCGATCCACGGGAAAAGCGCCGATTCCTGAAACATGACCAGGCGATCGCGTCCCGGGCCAGTGACCGGCTTGCCGTCGGAGAGGACATGGCCGCTGTCGGGTTTCTCGAGCCCGGCAATCATATTGAGAAGAGTCGTCTTACCGCAACCGCTCGGACCGACCAGGCAGACGAACTCGCCTTCGTTCACCTGCAGACTGACGTGATCAAGCGCAAGGACCTTTCCCGTTCCGGTTTGAAAACTCTTGGAGACGTCCTCGATCGCGAGCTTGCTCGGCGTGATGACCTGCAGTTCTTCGCTAACCGAACCTGTTCTTTGCCGGAACATCAGGGCTTCTCGATAAGCTTGGACGTGTCCGTCGAGCCCTTGTAAAAACCGGCGTCCTTCCCGTCCTGCACGGCTTTGGTCACGAGCTCCGGAGGAATATCGGTGGTGAATTTGATTCTTTTCCAAGCCTGAGCCACCACTTCCGCGGGAAAATCGGTCCGCGTTTCCGCTTTCAATTCAGTGATCAACAATTTCTGCGCGTCGTCCGGGTGTTGCCCGATCCACTCGGTCAGCTCCTGGTTGGCCGTCGCCACCTTTTTCGCAAGCTCGCGATGATCCTTCAGGAATTTGACGCTCGACGCCAGCCAAGTCGTGATCACACTTGTTTCTTCCAGGAATACCCTGGCCTTGGCCTCGCGTTCCAGGCGCGTGACCCAGGGTTCCACCGTCCAGACAGCGTCCACTCCGCCGCTTTGCAGCAGCGCGAGTTGATCGGGGTTAGTCGTGGGAACAACGAAGACGTCGCCTCCTGTCATTGTAACCTTGAAACCCTGGGCCTTCAGCCAGGAACGGCAGGATATGTCCTGGGTATTTCCAAACTGCGGAGTTGCAATCTTCTTTCCGCGAAAGTCCGCCGCGACCTTGATCGGACTGTCTGGCCGGACGACGAGAGCGGCTCCGGCATTGGCTGCCCCTCCCAGGATGCGGATTTCCTGTCCGTCCGACTTAAAATGCGCATTCAGGGCGGGTCCCTGCCCAACGTAGGTAACATCGAGCGAGCCGGCGAAGATGGCCTCCATGGCGGACGGTCCGGCATTGTAAACATACCATTCCACGACCACGCCCGGGCCAAGGCGCTCTTCGAACCAGCCGCGGCCCTGGCGGGACAAGGCATGGGCGATCACACCCTGGGCATGGGTGATGTTGGGAAAGTGCCCGAAGCGGACCGTGGTTTTATCCTCCGCTGCGGCCACCTGCGCGAGACCGAGAAGGACCGCGCAGGTGAGGGCGGCGGGGAGCCTGCTTTTCAAGGGGCCGTTTCTCCAAAAACTGCGAAACTTTCTGTGCATTGGCTTTTGCATGGTAAAAAGATGTTAAAACCGCGGGGCGAACCTAACGCGCCCGCTCCTTCCTACCAAGGTGAAAACCGCCCCGCCTCTCGCGCAGGCAACGAATCGGCTTTCACCCGGGACGAGTGACGGCAATATTCTCCCTGGTCTATTATGCGCGCGCTTTGCATCGTCGAACACGGGGACGCCCCCAGCACCCGACTGCGCCTGCGCGAATGTCTCGGCCATTACGCCCGCCTCGGCGTCGACGCCACCGTCATGATCACCCGCCGCTCCAGCATGACGGGCCAGCTGAAGATCATTGAGCAGGCCCGGCATCACGACGTCGTCCTGCTTTTCAAGACGCTCGGGTTTTCCCCACTGGAACTCGCCCTGTTGCATCGCGCCAACTCCCGCATCGTTTTCGATTTTGACGACGCTGTCATGTTTCGCGAGCAAAAGCATCGGCGACCGCTGGCCGGAAAAAATTTCCGCAAATTTCTGCGCACGTTGAAGGTCTGCTCCGCGGTGGTGGCGGGGAACGATTTCCTGGCCTGCTTCGCCCAGGCCTCCGGCCGGCGCACGGTGGTGCTGCCCACCTCCATCGACCTCGAACGCTATCACCTCAAGGAGCATTCCGAGGGCCTTGGCCTAACGATTGGCTGGCTCGGCCTGAGCGACGGGCTGCCTTATCTGCGGCATATTCAGCCGGCCCTCAAACGCCTGACGCAACGGTTTCCCGGTCTGAAATTGAAGGTGATTTCCGACACGCCGCTGCAGCTCGACGGCGTGGTGGTGGAAAACGAGCCCTGGCGCAAGGAAACGGAACAGGCGCACCTCTCCAGCTTCGACATCGGCATCATGCCGTTGTGGGATTCCGTTTGGACTCGCGGCAAGTGCGGTTACAAAATCCTGCAATACATGGGCGTGGGGACGGCCGTGGTGGCTTCGAATGTGGGCGTGAATAACGAAATCATCGCTTCCGGGGAAAACGGTTTCCTCGCCCGCACCGAGGAAGACTGGGTGCGCGCCATCGGCAGTCTCATTGAGAACGCGGAGCAGCGGAAAACCTTCGGCTTGCGCGGGCGGCAGCTGGTGGAGAGGCGCTACTCCCTGGACGCCTTCACCCAGGGCTATGTCAAACTTCTGCGCGATGTGGCCCACCACCCGGGAGAAACGAAGCCGGCCAATCGCACCCGCACCGTTCACCGCTGGAACTTCAGCAGCCGCGCGCGCGAGCTTTCCGGAGGCGACGCCATCGTTATCTCCGTGCCCAAAAGCGGCCGCACCTGGGTCCGCACTTTTCTTTGCGCCTATTTTTGCAAGCGGGCCGGCCGGCCCTTCACTCTTCGCCCCGACCAGTACCAGGAGGCCGGCATTCCCCGGCTGATCTTTTCCCACGACCTGGCCGAGCAACGCATGAAGGCTCGTCTTTGGGATCGCGTTCGCGGAAAATATCT
>DASXIK010000033.1:0-7372 GCA_036498025.1 Chthoniobacterales bacterium | reverse complement strand
TTTTCGGAGACGAAGAGCATGACCTCGTGGCCGCGCGCGCGCAGGCTTTCGGCCACGGCCAGGCCGGGGAAAAGATGCCCTCCGGTTCCACCGCATGCAATGATCGCGTTCATTAAGTCAAAATCATGCCCATCTAAATTCGCGGAGTCATGCGCGCCTGCAGGGCGGTCTGTTTCCGGTTGACCGGTTCGAGCACGCCCTGCCGATAAATATTCAGGAGCAGGCCAATGCCAAACAGGCAGGCCACCAGGTTGGAGCCGCCGTAGCTGATAAAAGGCAGAGGCAGGCCCTTGTTAGGCAAAAGGGCCGTGGTGACCCCGATGTTAATGGCGGCCTGAAAGCCAATCAGCGAAACCAGCCCGCAGCCGAGCAACAGCCCGAACCGGTCCTTGGCGTGCAGGGCAATCATCATGCCGCACACGATGATAACGACGAAGAGAAACACCACCAGCAGGCTGATGCGCAGGCCAAGTTCCTCGCCAATCATGGGAAAAATAAAATCCGTGTGAGCAAAGGGGAGATAGAGCATTTTTTGCCGGCCATTGCCGAGACCCAGACCCCCGATTCCGCCGCTTCCCCAGGCAATCAAGGCCTGCCATTGCTGATAGCCTTCATGGTCTTTGTAATGCTCCAGATCCATGAAAGCCGCGAGCCGCGCCATGCGTTGTGACATATTGGTCGCGACCACCAGGATCCCGCCGAAGGCAGCCAGGGAAACTCCGCCGAGCAGGAAGGGATTGGCTCCGGCCACAAACATGACCATAAACGCCGTCGCGCTGATGAGCACGGTGGTTCCGAGATCGACTTCACCCATGATCAGGAGAATGACCGGGGCAACGATGGCCAACGGCAGAACGAAACCGTAGAGCCAATGACTGCTGGCTTTTTCGTAGCGACAAAACCAGTAGGCCAGGAAGAAAACACACGCCATCTTCCCAAACTCGGAAGGTTGCATCATGAAAGGGCGAAGCCCGATCCAGCGGTGCGAACCGTTGATGCGCATGCCGATGGGGGGCACAAAGCAGAGCGCGAGCAGGACCACCGCGACCGCCAGCCAGATCCACCACGTCTTCTGCCAAAAATGATAATCGAGCAGCGCGGCCAGGACGCAGACGGACAAACCCAGGCCAAGCCAGACCGCCTGATGCTTGATGATCGCGTAGACATCCCCCTTGCTTCCCAGGGAAAAGGCGCTTGTGCTCGCCAGCATGACGATGCCGATGACGAGAACAGCCAGCACGGCGATAAAAAGAAAATAGGCGCTCTTGAGGTGCATTTAAATAGTTACGTCGTCCGACCTCTCATTCTTGCACCTTCTTGGCCTTGGGCGGTTTGCTCGGAAGGATGAGTTTCTGTCCCACCCGCAGCTTGTGGGGATCGTCGATGTGATTAATGGCCAGGAGATCGTCGTAGGGAACTTTCAGCTTCTTGGCGATGCTGAGCGGCGTGTCGCCTTTGGCCACCGCATAGGTTTTTCCCGAATCCATGACTCCACTGGGCCGGGCGTGTTCACTCTTGCGTTCTTCCTTGCCGGGTTTAACGGGCGAGCGCGCGGGCTTCGCTTCGTTCCGGGAGAAGGCATCGCTTGCGCTCGTTAGGGCGGACGCGCTCGGCGCCGGCCGGGCCGGCGCGCTGGCCGCGGCCGGGGCCGGCCACGTTCCCCCGTGGCGCGTCTTAATGGCATTGAACGCAATAATGCCGGAGACGGCCACGACGTGCAGAACGAGCACAATCAAGAGGGCGCGGGAGAGCTTCATGTTCGGCTCGGCCATCTCATCGTAGTCCGCGGTGGCGGCAATCCGGAGCGGCTTGCGCGCAGCCGTGGCCCGCACTTTTTTCTTCGGCTTGGCGGCAAATATCGTGGGCAGCGTCATTTTCATTTGGGCAGGGCGTGAACCAGCGTGCGGAACTGATCGCCGCGGTCGGCATAGCTCTTGAACATGTCGAAGGAAGATGTTCCCGGCGAAAAAAGGACAACATCGCCGGGCTTGGCCGCGGCCCGGGCCCGCTCCACGGCATCGGCTAACGAACCGGCCATCTCGCTGGGAACAGCGCCGTCCCAATCGCGCGCAATTCGTTTGGCCATTTCCCCAATGAGAACGGTGGATTTGACCTTCTGCTGCACCAGCGCGCGCAACGGTTCGAAATTGAAGCCCTTGTCCTTGCCGCCGGCGATGAGCACCACCGGCCGGCTCTGCGCGGCCAGCGCTTTTTCCATCGCGTCGAGGTTGGTCGCCTTGGAGTCGTTGATATAATCCACTCCGCCGACTGTGCGCACAAATTCGCAGCGGTGCGGCCGGGGCTCGTAGGACAAAAGGGGCGGCACCATCTGCGCAAAGGAGAGGCCGCGCGCGCGGCCCGCCGCCAGCGTGGCCATGAGATTCTCGATATTGTGCGATCCGCGCAGTTTCGTGTCTGCCATGCGCAGCACCACCTGGTCCTGGAAAACGATCGACCCCTCCGCCAGACGAAAATCGGCCTGGTCGGTGTAGGCGCTGAAGGTGATCTTGCGCGCGCGCACATTCCGCAGCGTTTCCACCGCATTAATAATGGCGAAATCTTCCGCCGTTTGGTTTTCGAAAATCCGCAGCTTGGCTTCGCGGTATTCCCAGACGGAGCGATAACGGTCGAGGTGATCGGGAGCGAAATTCAGCCACAAGGCCACCGAAGGCCGAAAGGTCTGGATGGTCTCCAGCTGGAAGGAACTGACTTCCACCGTCAGAACATCAAAGTCCTTTTGTCGCCTAACGACTTCGCACAGCGGCTTGCCGATGTTGCCACAGGCAACGGTGCGCTGGCCGCAGGCGTTCAACATCTGCGCCAGCAACTCGGTGGTGGTGGTCTTGCCATTGGTGCCGGTGATGGCGATGACCGGCAGAGTGCACGAGCGCCAGCCCAGCTCCAGTTCGCCGATGGTCTCGATCTGGCGCTCAGAAAAATGACGCGCCAACGGCGAGACCGGATCGATGCCCGGACTCAACACGATGAGATCGTAGGGCGTGGCGTCGTCATCGGCCGCCGGTCCGGCGACAATGCGCACGCCCTGGGCGCGCAGGTTGTCGAGCGTCGACTTCAACAGGTTTTTCTCCTCGGCGCTGTCGAGCACGGTCACGTCCGCGCCTTCCTCCTTGAGAAGAATCGCCGCGGCCGTGCCACTCAAGCCGGCTCCCAAAACCGCGGCCTTTTTATTTTGGTAACGCATTTCCTTATCTCAATTTCAGCGTGGCCAGTCCGAGCAGCGCGCAGATGACCGACAAAATCCAGAAGCGCACGATGACGGTGTTCTCTTTCCAGCCGACCAGCTCAAAGTGGTGGTGAATGGGCGACATCCGAAAAATGCGGCGCCCGGTGAGTTTGAAACTCATGACCTGCAAAATGACGGAGACCGCTTCCAGGACGAAGACGCCGCCGACGATGGCGAGGAGGAACTCCTGCTTACAGCAGATGGCAATCACTCCGATGGTGCCGCCAATGGCCAGCGATCCCGTATCCCCCATGAAAACCCGTGCCGGATAACAATTGAACCAGAGAAAACCGAGGCCGGCTCCGGTGAGCGCGCCGCAAATCACGGTCAGTTCGCCGGTGAAGGGATAAAATGGCACCTGCAGATACTCGGCGATGCGGTAATTGCCGGCGGCGTAACAGAGCAGCGCATAGGCGAAAGCCACCGTGATGGTGCAGCCAGTGGCCAGCCCATCCAAGCCGTCGGTCAGATTGACCGCGTTGGAGGAACCGCAAATGACGATGGCGAAAAAGACCAGCGTAAACCAGCTCATGTTCGCGATCACCGGCGCCTTGAAAAAGGGGAGATAAAGCGAGCGCGCCTGCACCTCGAGGAGCGGACTCGTTAGGAATACCGCCGTCACTCCGCAAGCCAGGGCAATCTGAAAAACGAGCTTGAGCCGGGCGGGAATTCCGTCGCTCTTATGCTTGGTGACTTTCAGGTAGTCATCCATGAAACCGAGCACGCCGAGATAAACCATGGTGAAGAGGACGAGCCAGACGAAGCGATTGTCCCAGCGCGCCCAGAGCAGACTGGAAACCACGACCGTGCCGATAATAATGACGCCTCCCATGGTGGGAGTGCCCTGCTTGGCTCCGTGCAATTCCGCCAAGTGATGCACCTCATCCGCGCCACGAATCGGCTGCCCGATCTTGAGCCGGATCAATTTGACGATGACAAACTTTCCGCACATGAGCGACAGGCCAAAAGCCGTGACCGCCGCCGCCACTGCGCGGAAGGTGACGTAAAAGAAGACGTTGAATCCGATGAACTGATCGCTCAGCCGGTGGAGGTAATACAACATTAGGCGATCCCTCCGGCGGCCTGCTGCGCGGCGAACACTTCCATGACGCGCTCGGTTCGGGCCAATCGGCTGCCCTTGACCAAAACCAGATCGCCCGGCTTCACCATGGTGCTGAGCAATTCCGCCGCGGCCGTGACGTCGGGAACGGCGGTGCTTTGGGCGAGGCCGGATTTTCGGGCGGCCTCGGCGATGAGAGCTCCGCGCTCGCCGATGGCGATGAGATAATCGATGCCGACGGTGGCCGCTTCTTCTCCCACTTCGCGATGACCGCCCTCCGATTGCGCGCCGAGCTCGCCCATTTCGCCAAGCACGGCGATGCGCTGCCCGTCGCTATCCAGTTCGACCAGCGTGCGCAGCGCCGCCTTCATCGAGTCCGGGTTGGCGTTGTAACTGTCGTCCATGAATTGCACCCCGTGGATCTCTTTGATCTGCAGGCGCGCTTTGGTCAGCGGCGACGCGGCCAAACCTTGCGCGCATTCCTCCAGGGACAAGCCGAAGGCGCGTCCCGCGGCCACCGCGAGCAAGGCGTTCTGCACCATGTGCAATCCCGGCACCGGCAGCTGCGCGCGGCAACGATGCGCCCCTTCCAGAATAGTGAACTCCGCTCCACTGGCACTTTGGCTGATCTCACCAGCGCAAATGGCGCCGGTCGTGGTCCCGGCAAGGATGACCCGCGCCCGCGTCATCTCTGCAATCAGGGGAGTGAAAGAATCGTCCGCATTCAGCACCACCCATCCGTCCGGGCCCACGGCCGTAGCCAGTTCCCCTTTCTCCCGCGCGATCGCCTCGCGCGAGCCGAGAAATTCGATGTGGGCCACGCCAACATTGGTGATGATGGCGGCATTCGGCTCGGCGATCTTCGCGAGCACGCCGATTTCTCCGGGATGATTCATGCCGAGTTCCCAGACGGCCACTTCATGTTCGCTGGTCGCCTCCAGCACCGTGCGCGGCAGTCCCACATGATTGTTGAAGTTCCCCTCCGTCTTGGTCACCCGGAAACGACGGCTGAGCACGGCCGCGGCAAAATCTTTCGTGCTGGTCTTGCCGTTGCTCCCCGTGATGCCGAGCACTTTGAGCGGAAGCGATCGGCGGTAATTCATGGCCAACTCGTGATAGCCATGCAGCGTGTCCGGCACACGCATGAGGGCAAAGCTCTCTGGAACCCTCCCCTGCCAGGATGTGTTCACCAGGGCACCGGCCGCTCCCGCTTTCGCTGTTTCCTCGACAAATTTGTGACCGTCAATGTGCTCGCCGGAAAGCGCGACGAACAATTCCACGTGCTTGACCGTGCGCGAGTCGGTGCTCACCCGGTCGACCATAACACCGCCATCTCCGGAAGAGAGGGCAGCACCCGCCAGCTGGGCAATTTGGGAAAGCGTCAGTCTATTCATCGAAATTGACGGGATGATTTTCCACCGCCCGGCGCGCCACCTGCAGGTCGTCGAAGGGGACGGTGTGATCGCTAAACTCCTGGTAATTCTCGTGCCCTTTGCCGGCGATCAGAACGACGTCGCGGGGTTGGGCCAACTCGACGGCGCGGGTGATCGCGGCCGTGCGATCAGTCACCTTTTCGTAATTCTTCGAGCGGAAGCCGGTCTCCACTTCCGCGATGATCGCATCCGGATCTTCCTTGCGCGGGTTATCCGAGGTGATGATGGCGTAATCGGCATTTTGATCGACCACCGCAGCCATGAGCGGGCGCTTCTGGCGGTCGCGATCTCCTCCACAGCCGAAGACCACGATGAGACGGCCGGGCGACAAATCGCGCAGCGTCTTGAGAACGTTGAGCAGAGCATCCGGCGTATGCGCGTAATCCACGAACACCTGGAACTGGCGCCTGGCCGGCAACGCTTCCAGGCGTCCCGGCACCTGCGGCGATTTGCCCAGGCTGAGCACGGCCTCCCGCAAACCGACGCCAAGCGCATGGGCCGCGGCCAGAGCAGCCAGAGAATTGGCCACGTTGAATCGGCCGATCAAAGGCACGCGCACCAGATAACTCTTGCCCCGAGCGTCGAGCTGATAAGAGGTTCCGCCCATTTCCATCCGGTAATTTGAAGCCCGAAAATCCGCGCGCGCGCTCATGCCGTAGGTGACGACGGAAATTTTCTTGTCGATGCGGCTGAGCAGTTGCTCGCCGTAGCGATCATCGATATTGACGATGGCCGCCGGCTGGCGTTTCCGCGACTGCTCGGCCAGCTGGGTGAAGAGCTTCGCCTTGGCCTCGAAATAATTTTCCATGGTGCCGTGAAAATCGAGATGGTCCTGCGTGAGATTGGTGAAGACGGCCGCATCCCATTCGAGGCCGCGCGTCCGTTCCTGCGCCAGCGCGTGCGAAGAGACTTCCATGGCCGCGGCTTTGCACCCGGCATTCACCATCTGGGCAAGAAGCTCCTGCAGATCGAGCGATTCCGGAGTGGTGCGCGTGGCCGGCAAAATCCGTTCGCCGATTTCATAGCGCACCGTGCCGATCAGGCCGCAGCGCAGTCCGGCCTTCTCGCAAATGTGCTTGATCAAAAAGGTGGTGGTCGTTTTCCCGTTGGTCCCGGTCACGCCCGCCATTTTTAATTTGCGCACCGGAAACCCGTGGAAGCTAGCGCCCAGGTCGGCCAGGGCGGTCCGCGTATTTTCCACCACCACGCAGGTGGCGCGGGCCTGCTTCTCCTCCCGCTCGGTGACGATGACGGTGGCCCCTTTCTCGATAGCCTGGCCTATGAACTCGTGGCCGTCGGTTTTTTCGCCGCGAAGCGCCACGAACATCCCGTTCCTTTGCACTCGCCGCGAGTCATACGCGATGCTTTCCACTGGGCGATCAAGTGGGCCGATGATCTGGCGCGTGGGAAGCCCGGCGACAAGTGTTTTGAGCTGCATGGTAGTTGTGCATACGGTCCCGAACGCATTCGGGGTCAACGACGTGAGGCATTGGTTAAGGCAACCCGCTCCAACGGCAAAGCCTTGCGAACTTCTTCTTGCGGCACGAGATCAAGGTAGCGCGCCGCCTGCTCGGCAATGTGGGCGAAAATTGGCCCGGCCACCAAGCCGCCATAATTTTTCTCGGGCGTGGTCTG
>DASXIK010000032.1:0-1786 GCA_036498025.1 Chthoniobacterales bacterium | reverse complement strand
GCCGACCGGCGCGAACCCCGCGACATTGTTGACCTTGTGACCATCCATGAAACCATCCTTCCCCTCGGGGCTGCGATTTGCGCCGCCGTAGGCCGCTTTCCCGGCCAATCGCCGGAAGAAATGCTCGCCGACATCACCCGGCACAGCCGGTTCACGGCGGAGGAATTTCGCGCACTGGCGACGGAACAGCCCATTGACGTGCCCGACCTTCACCGGCGTATCCGCGGCATGATTGAAGACGCCGCGCGCTTTATCCGCCGTATTCCCAGCGATGCGGTCGGCGTGGCCTTTCTGGAGAGAGGAAAAGCAGTTCAGCCCGATCTTGACGCCCTTGAGAAATACCAGCGCCATACCGGAGCGCCGAGCGGGGTTTGGCCGTCATCGCCCGAGATATCGACCGCCATGCTGGAGCGCTACAAAAAGCAGAACGGCAACGAGCCGAAATCGTAACGCCCCTCAATCCTTTAACAAATCCACCGACTCCGAGTCACAGACGATTTTCACCTTTATTCCCTTTGTTATCAACACCGCCCGAAACCCTCCGGATTTCCCCGTGCTACTGTGCGTCCGAAAGTACCCAAATCAAATGGCCACACAATCTCAGATCAACGCGAACCGTCAGAACGCGCTGAACTCCACCTGACCTGTCACGGAATCCGGCAAAGCAAACTCTTCCCGCAACCACCTCACCCTCGGCCTCTATACCCGTCAGGACTACGTCAAACCTGAAGAACGCGACATCTACAAAGAGTTCTGCGAAACCATGTTCCTCGAACTCGACCCCGCCGGCCTCCTCGAACAAACCCTCGCCTCCGAAATCACCGGAGCCTCCTGGCGCCTCCGCCGCTGCTCCGCCGCCGAAGGCGAACTCGCCGACTACGCCGAACAGGACCCGCTCCTCGACGAATCAAAAGACAAAACAAGACGCTCCATCGACCGGGCCAGAGCCGCGGCCCACAGCATCCTGCACCGCTGCCTCAATCAGCTCCGCAAACTCAAATCCGAAGAAAAGCGCAAGGTCCGCCAGGCCGATCAGGATCAAATCGACGTCTGGGAAGCTACCCTGTCCTCCATCATGAGCGCGCCCGCGCCCAGCCTGGAGGAACTGGGCCTCGCCCATCTGGCACTCACCGATCCCGCGGAAGCAGAGGCCCTCGAAAAAGCTCAATTGGCTTCGAATTGTATCCCGGAGCCAACACCACCTCAGCCTCCGCCCGCACCAACCGAAGAATTGGCTTCGAATTGTATTCCGGCCGCAACGCCCGGCCTCCTCGCCGCCCTCAGCAAACGAAATATGCCCTGCGCCTGCAAATCCGGCAAAATCTATCGCAAGTGCTGCGGCGTTAACGAGCCCAGAGACTGGAGTAAGGCTGCCTGACCTGAATCCAAATCCCAAAACCAGGCACGACTTGCCCTAACTGCGCGTAAACACCGGGCTGTTCACCGTACCGGTGCTGTCGGAAAACGACTCCACCTCAACCTCTAAAGCCCGAAGTATGCTTACATGCACGTTCGACATCCGCGTCTCCGTCTCGCCGCGCCAGTACGTCCCGTGCTTCAGGCCCATGTTGGCTCCGCCCGCAACCAGTGTCGGCAGGTTGTGGTTGAAATGTGTGGTACTCGCGCCGCTGCCGAACATCACGATCGTGTTGTCCAGAACGCTGCCGCTGCGGTCCTGATAACCGTCCATTCGCTCGAGGAAATGAGCGATCCGCTTGCTCAGGAACTGATCGTACTGCGCGAATTGCTGCTGGCCTTCCTTGTCCGTCGCGTGAGAAAGATTGTG